>JAIETE010000026.1 GCA_019745505.1 Candidatus Obscuribacterales bacterium
AAAAGCGATCCAAACAAAATCGTTGATGAACATTGCCACCATTTGCGATATGAAAGCACCGCGATAAGCAATCAGCGATTTGAAATTGATTTTGATGTATGCCGCAGCGAGATTGAGATAGGAAGTCAGCCAATTCATTGGTCAACCTCCATGAGAGAAGACGCGACGAAGCGCCAGGTTGTAGACGAAGCGAATGAAAATCGTGAAGAGAAGAATGGCAATCACTTGCTGAACGAGAACTGAGAGAAAGAGTGGCAATTCGCCTGTGACAAAGGTCCTCGCCGGTCCATAGACAATCGCGGAAAAAGGAAGCATTCGAAGAATCTGCTGCCAGCCCTCCGGAAAGAGTTCCAGCGGAATCAACATGCCGCCTAGAATCATGGTCATGCGAGAGTAAATCAATGTGAGTCCGGTTGTATCTTCCAGCCAAAATGCGGCAAGGCCAATCAGAAAATAGATTGTGAAATCGAGAGCGAAAGACAGCGGCAGGAGAAGCAAGAACATTGCTACACCTTGAATGTTCAAATCGAGCGGACCGACGAATATCAAAGCGATAATCGAGCCGACAAAAAAGTTGAGAGCAAAGGAGAGCAGGCGCTCTCCTGATGTTTGCGCCAACATATTCAGTGGATAAGACAGGGGTCGGACGAGTTGCATTGCCAACGCGCCCGTTCGCACATCCTGATCTACAAGAGTCGCGATTGTCGGCAGAGACATGATGATCGATTCGGTGACGACCAGATACCAGAGCATCTGTTTCAAGGTCAAACCACCCAGAGAAGTTTGATTTGTCTCGGCGTAAGTAACTTTCCACAAGCACAAGAATATGTACAGGACGACGAAAAGAAAGATCGTCTTACTGCCTATCTCGCCCAGATAAGCGAGCCTGGAACGGATACTCGTCAGTGCGATATAGAAATACTTACTCATGCCTTGCACCGACAGCTTCCTCATCCTCGGGCTCATCGTCGGAGCCTTCCGCAGGCGGAGCGGAATAGATGTGAGCGATTACTTCTTCCAATGGCGGATCCTCAATCGTGATATCGACCACGGAGCCAATGCGCATTATTTCCGACATGACCTTCTCGATTGGCACGGCAAGAGTATCGACTGCAAACCTGAAAGCATGCCCCGATTCTTTGAGAGTCTTCACACCCTCCAGAGAAATTGATTCAGGTGTATCGGCATATTTGACACTGAGAACTTTTTCTCGCAGATATTGACGTCTGACTCGTGAAACGCGATCGTCGAGAACAACTCGACCGTGGTTGATAACAATTACGCGCTTGGCGACATGCTGGATATCTCCGGCGTCATGACTGGTAAGAAAAACAGTCACACCTTTTTCTCGATTCCACTCGCGGATCAAATCACGCAATTCTTGACGCGCGATCACATCCAGTCCAATTGTCGGTTCATCCAGAAAAATAACTTCCGGTCCATGCAAGAGACTGCAAGCAACTTCCGCCCGCATACGCTGCCCCAAAGAGAGCTTGCGTACCGGAGTGTCGAGAAAGTCCGAAAGTTGAAAACGCTCGATCAGCATATCGCGCCTTGATTCAAAAACATCTTTCTTGATTTCATAGATTTTCGACAGAAGTTCAAACGTGTCGCTCGGCGGCAAGTGATACCACAGTTGCGAACGCTGGCCGAAAACGACACCAATGCGCTTTGCTAACTTCGTGCGTTCCTTCCAAGGCACACAACCAAGTACAGTCGCCTCGCCAGAAGTTGGATGAAGAATGCCTGTAAGCATTTTGATTGTCGTGGACTTTCCTGCACCATTTGGTCCGATGAAAGCAACCGACTGACCCTTCTCAATGGAAAGGGAAATTCCGTCTACCGCTTTGACCTCAGATTCGCTCCAGCGCAAGCCGTCGCGTTTCTTCAGCACGAAATTCTTAGCGAGCTGTGTGACGCTGACTGCAATTTCCATTTAGGAAGTTTACCTTCTTCGTCTGCGCGATGTGGATGAAGACTTTGAACTTCGTTTTTGAACTTGGGCTGTGCGACGATTCTGAGACTTTGCAACCCGACTTGAAGAATGTGCAGGTTTAGCAGCCTGCTTCGAAACTGGTTTGGCAGGCGGTTTTGGTGGCGCAACTGCTATTGGCTTTGTTGAATTAGTTATAGCGGCGGGAGCTTGTGAACGAACACCAAGCGGGTTTTGAATGTACCCTGGTTGATTTTGTCGCAATAGTCCTCCTGGCGCAGGCACTGCAACGGGGGCAGCCGCCGCCGGTTCACTCGCTTGTTTCTTCTCCCAATTGCGCAGCATTGCTACACCGGTCTCGAACTCAGCGGCACTCGAATAAAAATTGTGCGCACCATTGTTTTGATAAGGGTTTCTCACGTAATACAAATAGGTAGTATTCTCCGGCCGCAGCGCCGCCTTCAAAGAAGACAATCCAGGCGAGCCCACGGGTCCGGGCGGCAGACCTTTGAAAATACGAGTATTGTACGGCGAGCGGCGATCGATGTCAGACTGATACACCTTGCCGTCATTGCGCCACTTTCCGTCAATCTTGGCGGCATAGACTATCGTAGAATCGATTCCCAAGGGCATGCCCTTGCTCAAGCGGTTGTAGACAACCGATGCGACTTTCGGTCTTTCCGATTCAAGTTTTGCTTCTGTTTCAATCAAAGAAGCTACGGTAACAACCTCATGAATCGATGTTTTGCGCTCATACGCCTGGCTGGCGAGATGCTCTTTCCAAACTTTGCGAAAACGAGTGACCATCCCCTTAACGACTTCCTTGGGAGTCATTCTCTCCACGATGAAATAAGTATCGGGATACAAATACCCTTCCAAATTTCTGGCAACCGGATCGATATCGGAGATCAATGACACGTCATTCAAAAGCGGCAAAGCCTCGGTATCCGTTCTCAACTTGAGTGCCGGTATCGCACGCATCGCTTTTGCTATGTCGAAGCGATTCCATCCCTCGAGTATCGTGATTTTGTCCGAGTGCGCGCCACCGCGCAAAACTTCAATCGCGCCGAGAGGAGTAACTGGAGAATGAAACTGATAACTGCCGGCCTGAACAATCGGCGCGCCGTTCGTTAGCTTCAGATATATACGCAGGGGCAGAATATCCGAGATTATGCCTTCTCTTGAAAGCAGCGCCAGCGTATCTTCAAAAGTAGCGCCCCGCGGTATCGCAATTGTCACGGTTTGCTGGCGCAAATCGCGCGGCTCGGAAAGCATCTGCCACTTCCCGTACAGGAAATACCCCGCCGAGAGCATGCAGACAAGCAGAATAGCAAGCGCCGCGCGTAAAAACGTCATAGAGAAATAGTATAGCCAGGAAATGCCTTCCAGGGAAAAACCCCAGGAATGATCTGGGGATGTTTGGACTGCCCTTTCCTCGAGAAGGGCTTACAGTGGCGTAGTCGGTCAGATACCAAACTTGACGAACCCCACCCGGTGTTTCAGATGCTAAAAGAGGAGCCGCATGCCATGGAGAATCAGAAAAGGCAAACCCACATCGGCAACCAGCTCAGCCGCATTCGGCGGTCGTCCACCGAGCAATTTCTGAAAGCCGTAGGCGACTTGGACCAGGCTAGTCTCGATAGCGTCGTCTGCACAATCGTCAGCCTCTACCCGGCTTTCGACAAGCCGGTCAAAGGAGTGATTGATTCGGCCATGTAAGCCGTCACTGTAGACCTAGACTTTAGAGCGCAGTTGGTCTACATCGTCGATTACCGCGTCACAAAAGCGGCAACGGGGCTCGAATCCGCCCGGAGTGCGGACGACAGTATGACCGTAGATGTTGCAATTTTGCGGCAGCCGCCTGTCTTTTGGCTTGTAGGAGAAGTAAGCGATTAGCTCCTTCCACCAGCGAACTGCGACTTGCTTCAGCTCGAGTTTCGCCCCGACCTTTTGCATTTCCTGCGTGCGCATCGAGCGGACTTGCTCGCGGGTAATTCTCTTTACCTTTTCGCCCGTCGGATTTTCGAGTGAACCTAATTCAATGGAAGCCGGATACTTGCCATTCCTGTCTCGCTCTACCACTTTGAATTCTCCTGTGAGGTTTTCGGGGTCTGCGTACGGCACGAAATACAGTCCAGCCTCCTGAGATCTTCATTATTGAAAGACGATATGAGTTTAAAATCAATGGTAATTCTGCTAACACTTTCCACAGAGCAGAAAAATTCCCCGTGCAAATCCGCGAAAGGCAAGCTAAATGGACCGTAAAGAGGTTTTGACCGGAGCAAAGAGAATTGTCATAAAGCTTGGCACGGCCGTGCTTATGAAAGAGGAGGGGGGAATCGCGCTGAGCCGGTTTTACGCCTTCATAGAGGGAATCGCCTCGCTGATGAAGCAGGGAAAAGAAGTCCTGCTCGTGACTTCGGGAGCCGTGGGCTTAGGGGTTCAAAAGCTGCAATTAGACAAAAAACCAAAGTTGCTGCCCATGAAGCAGGCCTGTGCCGCAGTCGGTCAGGGGCGGCTGATGGCACTCTATTCCGACGCCTTTCAAGCCCTCGACATCATCACGGCCCAAATACTCTTGACTGAAGAGGATTTCTCGAATCGCACCCGCTATCTCAACCTGCGCAGCACGATTGGGGAGTTGATCAGGCTCAAGGTGCTGCCCATCATCAACGAAAACGACACCGTATCTACGGCAGAAATCGAATCAGGCAAAGACTTCGAATTTGTAAAAGTCAATTTCGGTGACAACGACAAGCTTTCCGCGCTCGTAGCCAGCAAGGTGGAAGCGGATTTGCTGGTCATATTGACTGATGTAGACGGTCTCTACACCGACGACCCCCGAAAAGGAGACGACGCAAAGCTGATTCCCCTTGTGCCGGCGATAAATGCAGACATCGAAAAACTGGCGTCCGGTCCGGCCGCTCCAGGGAAATTGGGACGCGGAGGGATGAAGACAAAAATCGAAGCGGCGAAAACAGCCACCCAGTCGGGCTGTTCGGTAATCATCGCCGGTGGGAAGGTACCCGATGTCATTCCCCGGCTTTTCTCCAACGAGGAAATCGGCACGCTCTTTCTTCCCCATCCGGGATTAACCGGCAAGAAGCGCTGGATTGCCTTTGCCACAACAGTCAAGGCTGCCCTGGTTGTTAACGAGGGGGCAAAAACAGCACTGAAGAACGGCAAGGCAAGTCTTTTGCCCGCCGGAATCGTGCAGGTGCGCGGGCAATTCGAGAGGGGCGATGTAATCGGCATTGTCGACGATGCTGGACATGAGTTTGCCCGCGGCATAGCCAATTATTCCAGCGACGAAACCAAGCAGATATCCGGTCAGCATTCGGATGCCATCGACGCCAAAATTGAAGTGCGCAATTATGACGCGATCGTCACACGGGATAATATCGCTTTGCTTGAAACCGCGTAAAATCAGGCGTAGACAAAAGGCGCTGGCAGATATTCAGGCAAGAAAATGACAGAATCAGTTTTGACTCAAGTGCAGGAAGTCGCCAAACAAGCGCGGCTCGCCTCATCTCGATTGGCTCGCCTGACAAAGGAAAACAGAACGAATGCCCTGATGGCAATGGCGGACGGGCTGGCGAAGTCTAAGTCGACAATATTGGAAGCCAACAAAACAGATATCGCAAATTCAGAGGCCCTGGTCGAGAAAGGCGAGATGCCGGCTTCTTACTTGAAGCGCCTGAAGCTGGATGCAGAAAAACTGCAAGGCGTCATTGACGGCATCAGGCAAGTTGCGCAGATTGAAGACATTCTTGGCACTTCGAGCCTGAAACGTGAACTCGATGACGGATTGAAACTCTACAGAGTGAGCTGCCCGATTGGCGTTGTTCTCGTCATCTTCGAATCGAGACCCGATGCATTGCCACAAATAATGTCTCTTCTGGTAAAGAGCGGAAACGCTGGACTGATCAAAGGAGGCCGGGAAGCAGAGAATTCGAATAGAGAGATTTTTCGATGCCTTAGCGAAGCCTTGAAGTCGGCAGGTTATCCGCAGGGAGCATTTTTCTTATTGTCCGGTCGAGAAGAAGTCGCCGATTTGCTGAAGCTGGACAGGGAAGTTGATCTCGTCATACCGCGCGGTTCCAACGAGCTTGTCAGACATATTCAAAACAACACCGACATTCCGGTTCTCGGGCACGCCGATGGAGTTTGTCATTTGTATGTCGACGAAAAGGCGGATTTGCAGATGGCAGTGCGCCTTGCCGTCGACAGCAAAACCCAGTATCCAGCTGCTTGCAATGCCATCGAAACCTTGCTGGTAAACCGCAAAATTGCCGGTGCGTTTTTGCCCGAAGTAATCGCCGCACTAAAACGTAAAAGCGTTGAGGTGCGTGTTGAGAAGACGGCAATTGATACATTCAATCTCGAAAACGTGGGCACCGCCAACGATACCGACTGGACAACCGAATATTCTGACTTGACCATCTCAATCAAAGTCGTTGATTCGCTCGAAGAGGCGATCGAACACATAAACACCTATGGCTCCGGACACACCGAATGCATCGTCACGGAAGACTCAGAAACTTTCGAACGCTTCTTTGCAGAAGTGAATTCAGCAGGCGTTTATCAAAATGCTTCGACTCGTTTCGCTGATGGATTTCGCTATGGCTTCGGGGCCGAAGTCGGCATCAGCACGGGAAAGCTCCATCCGCGCGGACCAGTAGGCGTAGAAGGAATTATCACTTACAAATACAAACTAGTCGGCAATGGACAAATTGTCGCAGACTATTCGGGCGAGAATCCGCGCCGGTTTACGCACAAAGACATGGATGAATAAAGAGTTGAGCAAAGAGGAAAAAAACAAATGCTGAAGAACAAGAAGCTCGCTGTCATTGGTGTCGGCAAGCTTGGTGAAGCTCTCATTTCCGGGCTGCTCAAGAAGGATGCAATCAGTGCGTCCGATGTTTTGGGAACCGTTGGTCACGAAGAATCCGTGAAACGCGTCAAAGAGCGCTTGAACATCGAAGCTATTCTGGACAACCAAAAAGCCGTCAAAGACAGGGATCTAATCTTGCTGGCAGTCAAGCCGCAGAATATGGACAGTGTTCTTAAGGAAATCGCTCCTGTAATAAACAAGAATCAACTGATTATTTCAGTGGCGGCATCAGTCACCACCAGCTTCGTAGAAGAACGGCTGCCGGAAGGCATTCCGGTTGTTCGCGCCATGCCGAATACACCATCGATCATGAATGCAGGGATGGCCGGTATGTGCTCGGGAACCAGTGCCACCGACGAACATAAGAAGATGGCCGAGGCAATTTTCAAATGCGTGGGTGAAACTGTTTTCGTGGATGAATCTTTGATGGACGGTGTTACAGCATTGTCAGCCAGTGGTCCGGCCTATCTCTACGTAGTGATCGAATCGCTGGCGGAAGCGGGCGTAAAACTGGGTATTCCCAGAGAGGTTTCGACCTTGCTTGCCGCTCAAACGATGCTCGGTTCGGCACGCATGATTCTGGAATCAAAAGCCCATCCGGCTTTGCTCAAGGATATGGTCACAACTCCGGCAGGCTGCACTATAGACGGGCTCATGGAACTGGAAGAAGGCAAATTGCGCGTCACTCTCATTAAAGCGGTGGTCAAAGCAGCCGAACGAGCAAGGGAATTAGTCAACACACAAAACACAAAGTCCAAGCAGTAGGTCTGCCCGGCAAAGAGTTTGCCATTTTTCGCGGGCGGGTAAGTAAAGCCAGAAGTATTTGAATATGTCATCTCGGCAGACGGTACCCGATAGAGAAGCCTGGAAGTACTCAGCGTGTCCAAACCTGGAACGAGCCGTACAGTAAGCATCAGCGCAGTCGGAATCGTCAGGCATTTTCTTTCCACCTACGGCTTGCGAATGTGCTGCCTGGTGGCTTTCGTCCTGGCTATCACCATAGCTTTCGATCGCTTCTATCAGGATTTCATATTGCCAAAAGAGGCTATCAAATTCGCGCGCGAAGTTTCCGGCAGGAAAAATCCGAAAGCCGAGTGGAATCATTTCGATTTCATCGACGAGGCCAGAAAGCGCGGCTGCGTGTGGTTGTTTTTCGCCAGTCCGGCCGGAAAACTCGATAAAGACAACCCGATGCCTCCCCCGCCCATCAAGAAGTTCTATCCGGTTTCTCGCACCTATACTTACGGCGGAGAACGCTTTTTTGATGCAGCGAGCAATACTCAATTCGGAACATTCCACGCCGGCTTTCGCAACGACTATCTGGTTCAGCGACTGGCGCACGGCTCCTCATCCATGCCGATTTTCCTGGCAATACTGGGCGCCTTCGCGGCAGCATGGATCGGCAGTTATGTCTGGCTGGCGCTGCCGCTGAAACGAGTTTCGTACCGCCTGCGGGCACTCATGCAGGGGCATCGTTCCGGCAATCTGGACCAGACGATCACTGGCATAGACTACGAAATCGTCGAATTGAAAGAATTGTGTTCGGCGATCAAAGAGTTGATTTTGGACAATCGGCGGCTGCTGCGCATCAATACGATAGACCAGCAAATTCAGGATCTGACCAGCGACAGAATTCCTTCTCTGCACGTCAAGAAAGCCGACGGACGGCGCACCGGCAACAAATCAAACAACACGCATGGTGAAAGCGAGGTAAACGCTCAGGCCAGGCTGCTCGACCCTCTGACCGGGCTACTTTCAGTTTCATTCGTGAGCGAACATCTGGTGCCCACATTCGACTCAGGTCAGAACAATCAGGATCCTTACTCGGTTCTCCTTGTCAGCGTGAAGGTCAGCGACAGCGAAGATCACGGACAGCGAGACAGGAAAATCAAAGCGCTGGCGGAAGCCATCAGTGCTTCCGTGCGGACGGAAGAATTGCTGATGAACAAGCTTTCGAGGTACACAGATTACGTCGTCCGCTATACTTCCAACTGCATGGCAGTCGTGCTCGGATGGGCCGATCACGGCAACGCAAAACAAGTGGCAACACGCATCGTGGCGTCATTTCCACAATACATGGCCGCTCAAGGACTCGATGCAAAACTCAAACCTTGCGTGGGCATGGCTTCCTATCCTACAGAAGGTGAAAACATGCCTTCTTTGCTTGCAAGCGCCTTTTCGGCTCTCATGTTTGCAGAGCGAGAATTCGGCATGGGGGCAATCAAAACTGCAGGCGAGGTTCCTTCTGATTACAAGAAGGGCGACTCAAAGGCGGTAATGAAAGGCGAACTGGGAGTGCTGGGCGGATTCGGGCTGCTGCAGTCACTCGCTTCCAGTAATAAGACCGGCGAGCTGATGGTCAACCAGGAGGGTCAATCATCACTGCGCGTGCTATTTCAAGATGGCAAGCCGCTCGAAGTCTCCTTCGGGGAACTGACCGGAAAAGAAGCACTTGTCGACTTTCTCATTTCATATAAAGAAGGCAGATTTCAGTTTACGGAACGTGGATTCTCCAGGGGCACGCAAGTAATCATCCAGCAGAAGACCCCCCTGTCTCTGGAGCGTTGCTTGATGGATGCGGCGGTAGCGGAGGATCATATGGTGGTGGCGAAGCGCATGTTGCGACTGGAAGACTGCATCATTTCGGTCAATCCCGAAGAGCAGATGGAAAAATTGTTCAACAAAAGAACAGACCTGACGGAAGAAGAGAAAAACGGCATGAGAACCTTGGTAGCGACTCTCGAGAATGCAGCCACACTGGCGCAACTGTTCGAGAAAGTTAAGATGCCTGACTACATAAAATGGCGTGCAGCTCACCTGCTTTCGGAAGCAGAAGTGATACAACTAATGGCTGACGAACTTGTCTAGCAGTTCGCTCTTCATCTCCTTTTTTGGAATAGCTAATGACTGAAAAATTGCCTGCACACCTCTTTCTCGACGAGCGAAATATCGAATACGAGATGAGGACTTTCCCTGAAACAACCGAGAAGGGGGCGGCCAACGTAGCACATGCTCTGGGCTTTCGCGAACGGCAGATGATCAAAACGTTGATCTTCGAAACTGCTCAGGGCGACTGCTCTTTAGTCATGGTGGGCGGAGACCAGAATGCCATTTCAGGACTCTTGAAAAAGGCTCTGGGTTCGCGCGATATTTCACTTGCCAAACCGGAAAAAGTAATCGAGCTGACTGGTTACGTGATCGGCTCCATTCCTCCGTTTCACTGGCAGAAGGAAGGAGTAAAAACGTTTTTAGACAAGGCTTTGATGGACGAACCGTTGCTGGGAGTGGGAACCGGAAAGTGGGGGCGTGAAATTCTCATCACGCCGCAAAATCTAGTCAGTGCCAGCAATGCGATAGTCGTCAATCTGACTGTAAGAGAAGAGAGCAAATAGCCTTACTCTTCGCTGGAATTTCCCTCTTCTGCCAGTTGGCCATTCTTCATCATGTTCGCGCTCTTGGGGGCGCTCCTGTCTTTGCCGCTTTTGGTATTTCCATTCAAAGCTGCTTTCTTTCCCTGAACAACGCGTTTTTCAAGACGACGCGCTTCCTCCTTCTTGCCAAGCTTTTTGAGAATACGCACCAGATTATTGTTGACGCGCAGTGTTTCCGGATTGTTCGCACCCACAGCTTGTTCGTCGATGGCAATGGCGCGGCGCAACAGATCTTCGGCTTCTTTCAATTTTCCTGTCTGCTCCTTCAAAATTGCCAGACAGGAGAGCACTTCGGCAACACGGAAGCTTTCGTCTCCCAGAGCTGTTTCACGGACATCGAGGGCCTTGTTGAATTCTTGCTCCGAGCGGTTCGTATTGCCTTCGACAAAATCAAGTGTAGCGATGCCTACAAGGCTATCGGCCATGGCCGGGTGAGTATCGCCATACAACTCTTCTATGATTTGCTTGGCGTGTTCGTAGCACTGCCTGGCATCATCATTCTCTCCAGCCATCTGATGCTGGATGCCAAGGCTGTTATAAGTAGTGGCAACGTCCAGATGTTCGGTACCCAAAGCACGTTTGCGAATATACAGTGCTCTCTTGAGTGCAGCCATGGAATCTTTCAGTTTGCCTTCTTTATGGTAGATGGAAGCCATTGCTTGCATGCTCGAGGCAATATCCTCTTCGTCAGGTTTCAGCGCTTTCTCGCGAATCCCCAGTGCGCGCTGAATCAATTTCTTCGCCTCTTGCGTCTTGCCTTCGGTCAAATAGATCATGCCTAAATCATTGAGGCTGTCCGCCACCGTCAAGCTGTTCGGACCGCCGGCTTTCTCGCGAATAGCCAGTGCACGTTTTATGGCATTTTCAGCTTCCGGATAGAGGTCGAGATTGAAATACAAGTTGCCGAGATTATTCAATGTTTCCGCAATGCGCGGATCATCCGGTTCGAAGCCGCCTGATTTTGCAAGAGCCTGACCGAAAAGAGCTTCCGCTTCGTGATAATTGCCGCTGTGAAAAGCTTCTTCACCTTTCTGATTGAATTCTTGCCAGGAAGTCCGCTCCGGACCTTTCTTCTGCTGTCCGAGGAAGAGCGACTCTTTGAGAGGCTCTATCGCCAGTCCTAAGACAACGCCGAGGAAAAGCGAGATGGACAGACCCAGGACGCGCAAGATTCTCTTTTTAGTCAGTGCAGGATCTCGAGCCGAGGAATGTCCTCTTTTCTGCTGGCTGCGCTTCAACTGATTGGCGCCGTGCTTGTAGACCTCGATATCGGTCCAGAGTGCTTCCATAGAGGGAAAGCGCTGGTCGGGATCCTTTTCAATCGCGCGCATTACAACGCGTTCGACTGCCTCGGGAATGTCGCCGCAACCGGACGCCTCGCGCACCGCCTGTGGTACCTTGGTCAATTGGCGATGCATCACCTCATGCGCTGATTTACCCTGGCTGGGTGGTCTGCCGACAAGCGCTTCGTACATGACACATCCGATTGTAAAAACATCGCTTTTCGCATCCAGCTTGACCGAAAGTACAGCTTCCGGGCTCAAATAGTGAGGATCGCCATTGATAACAGCCTTGTTCGCGAGGTTGCGAACTTCCTCGCCATCTTCGAGATAACGCTCGGAGATGCCGAATTCAACGACTTTGACAAAGTCTTTGTAATCGGGCGTGTCATAGACAAAAATCTGCGAAGGTTTCAAACAGCGAATCAACAAATCTTGCTTGTGCGCATAGGTGACGGCATCGCAAACTTGCGAAAAGATATCGAGAGTGCGCGCGTAAGACAACTTTCCGTGTTGCTTAAGCAAGTCCGCCAGGGTCTTTCCTTCGAGATAGTCAGTGACCAGATAAGGTCTTCCGTTGGAAACACCGAAGTCGAGCACGGTGATGATATTGGGATGATTAAGGCTGCTTGCGACTTTTGCTTCGACTTGAAAGCGCTTCAAACTTTGTATATCGGTGGCGGTCAGAAGTCGAATCGCCACCGGGCGGTCCATAAGCAAGTGCCGCGCCTTGTAAAGCGAACTTGCCGGCTGCTTGCTCAAACATTGCTGAACTTCATACCGTCCAACGACAGTAGTCCCGACCAGAGTGTCTTCCATCTCGTCCTTCATCGATTTATTGGCAGATGAAGGCTCGTCATCGGAAGGTGCCAAACTCTTCACGTCGAGAGCCGGAGCTTTCGGTTCGGCTGCAGTCGCCGTAGACTCTGGCGCGCCTGCAGCAGAGGGATTAGCGTCAATCTCCTCCACATCAGACGGTTCGTTGTTTTTCTCCGCGGCCAAATTTCTGCCCTATGAAAATCACAACTACACTCTGTCTATTTATTGCCCTCTCGGACAACAACTTCACATGATGGTATGCGCAACTTGAGCGAATTAATTTCGACCTCGGTGCCATCCAGATGGCTCAGCGACAGTTTTTTTAGATTGCTGAGAGCGGAAAGCTTCTCAGCAGCAGCTTTAGACGTATTGGTATCGTCAAGCCAGAGCTTTTTCAGCTGGGAAAGCTTGGCGATCTCTTCCAATTCGCCGTCACCTATTTCAGTCCCGGAAAGATCGAGTTCTTCCAGAGAGGGCAGGTATTTCAAATAACTGAGTGACTCCAGATCCAGCTCTGATTCGCTCAAATCGAGCGAAACGATAGCTGAGCGCGCATCTTTGCTGCCCATTGAGCTGAGGAAATCGAGTGACACTTCTTTGTCTTTTGCCAGTTCCAACTGGAATCGCTTACCTGGCGGCACTTCCAAACGACCTTTGGCATCGCAGACAAGAGTCCAGTACTCTGGGTCATCTTCGGCTTCGGTAAGCAGCTCGCCAACCTTTGTATCCGGAAACTTGAGGCGCAGAGCAGTGGACTGACTTGCCGATTTGACTCCGGACGCCTTGGCTTCGGAAGTTATGGAGTCCAGTATTTGCGCACCGGATGACTTGGGCGTTGAGGAGCGAGCCGGTAACTGATTGATCGGCTCGACGGACAATGGCGAGCCGCCGGCTTCCTTCGAGCTGCCTTCCGATTCTTTGCCCAGCCAGATAGACGCCGCCGTGACGACAACCATGAGAATCCACATGATTGCCAGGCGAGTCACGTCGATTTCAATTGAATGCCCGTCCACTACAGGAGGCATGGAAATCGGCGCAAAAGGCAGCGGCGTACCCGCCGGCGGGGGACTGGTGTCTTTCCAGGGCGGAAAACCGCCGATGGCGATGAAGCCAACAATGCCGATCAGGAGAGCCCGTCTTTGCTTTGCGTTCACTTATGCCTTTCCTATAAAACTGGAGTTGTTCGCTCAAAGCGTCCGAATTCGACGCGGCAACTGTTCAACAAAAGTCTAGCGAATCTAATCAGAAAGCGCCTCATTGGACGAACAAATGTAAGATAACTGCCCACAAAGGCGGATAATCAAGGGGTAACTCAAACAACATGTCATGAATTCGGTGCAGAAATAACAGAAAATAATAGGTGCCGGAGCTTGCCTTAATCTGAGGAAGAGAGTACCTTTTCTGGCTGCAATCGCGTTCTAGATTTTGCCCGCAATTCAGGAGGACAGTTATGTCGAGTTGGGAGCGCTATAACATCGCCGGACAGCAAGCATTGTCGGCAGGAAAACCCTTGGATGCTGAAAATCAATTCAAACTGGCGATTAAAGAAGCGGAAGCAATGAGCCCAAATGAGCCCAAAATCGCTCAGAGCAAGTCGGCACTTGCGAATGCGTACCGTCAGCAAGGCAAATACGCTGAGGCCGAGCCGATGTACAAAGAAGCAGTCGAATTCATGATTCGTGTAAAAGGACCAACGTGTCAGGAATTAATTCCAATTTACGACAATTACGCAAAAATGCTGCGAGCTGCCGGCCGTGGTGCAGAAGCGGACAAGATGGACGCAAAAGCCCGAGCGATTTTCGCCAAATAAGATCGGATAATCGGCATATCAAAATTCAACCGGAGAAAGACATTGTCCCCAACAGGAAAAGCGTCCCGCACCAGAGAAGCTGAAGGTTCGATTATGCAAAGCGCCGAACACGGACTGCAGTATTTGAATGGCTTCGGAAATCATCATTGCTCCGAGGCTGAGCCGGGCGCTCTTCCTTTAGGACAGAATTCTCCACAAAAGGCTCCGCTCGGACTTTACGCGGAGCAATTGAGCGGCACGGCGTTTACCGCACCGAGAAGCGAAAATCAGCGCAGCTGGCTGTACAGAATTAGGCCGTCGGTTTTGCATTCGAAGTTCAAACCACAGGATTGCGGTCTGATCGAAAGCCGACCTTTCAATTGTGAAAAGGGACTGACTCCTGAGCAATTGCGCTGGAATCCTCTTCCGGCTCTCAAAGAGAAGAAGAATTTCGTCGAAGGCATTATTACGATTGCTGGCAATGGTGATTCGGCAAGCGTGCGGGGCTCCGCCGTGCACCTGTACTCCGCCAATCAGTCAATGACCGACTCGTTTTTCTACAATGCCGACGGAGAGCTTTTGATTGTGCCGCGCGACGGGCGACTGATGCTTGGCACCGAATTCGGTACCATGGTTGTAGGCGCCGGTGAGATTGCAGTAATTCCCAGAGGAATCAAGTTCAAAGTCGACCTTCCCGACGGCACCGCGGATGGTTACATACTGGAAAATTACGGTCCCGCATTTCGCCTGCCGGAACTTGGTCCGATCGGCGCCAACGGACTGGCTAACGCGAGGGACTTTCAGGCTCCGCAAGCAGCCTACGAAGACATCGAGCGCCCTCTTAAACTGATAACAAAATATCAGGGCAAACTGTTTACCGCCGAACTCGATCATTCTCCGCTCGATGTAGTAGCGTGGCACGGCAACTACTATCCGTACAAATACGACTTGAGTAAATTCAACGCTGTCAACACCGTAACGTTCGATCACAGCGACCCTTCTATTTTCACTGTTCTGACCTCACCTTCGGAATTGACGGGCACAGCCAATGTCGACTTCGTCATCTTCCCTCCACGCTGGATGGTGGCTGAAAACACATTTCGACCACCCTACTACCATCGCAATTACATGAGCGAGTACATGGGGCTCATCTTCGGTGTCTACGATGCCAAAGAAGAAGGTTTTGTAGCAGGCGGCGGCAGCCTTCACAACCAAATGTCGGCGCACGGTCCGGACACCGCAACATTCGAAAAAGCCTCCAATGTCGAACTGAAGCCGCAAAAAATGGAAAACACGTTAGCCTTCATGTTTGAAAGCTCACTTGCATACACCCCAACCGAGTTCGCCATGACGGGCGGTATTCTGCAAACCGACTATATCGATTGCTGGAGTGGTCTGCCTCGCTATTTCAAATCCACTTGACAGGACGACGCCCATCACTGTTGATGTCCGATAAAGGACACGAAAACGTGTAAATGGTTACATCGCCCAAAAATTCCTGCGCCACCGCCTGCAAATAAGCACCGGCGGCGTTTTCAGGTCAACAAGCAGGCCATAATCCATAATTTCGTGGTTCAAAAGTCACGTTTTTCCACCCGTAAGGGTGATGCAATCAGAACCAATTAATCTGACGGTGTGCGATTATTTTGAGACTAAGTCTCTATATAGGGGTACTTAACTTAAGTAACGGGTTTTTGGAAATTTCCGATGTTTAAGCCTAAACAACAGCAGAAGGAAGAGCCTCCCAAAAATATGAGGCTGCCGCACGAGGCGCAGCAGCCCAATATGAAATTGGTTCGCACAATGTTTGACGAGTGCGAGCGCAGGCGAGGAACGACCATCGAGCTGCCGTGGACCGGCGGCGGGCGAAATTTCTTGTTGATGGTCCTCTGGGAAAAGGGAGTCGATTTCCCGATTTGGACTCTCTATGACGAAGCCGGCGGCGACAATTCAATGTTGTTCAGCCAGGGTTTCCCGCCATCAGACCTGGACTTCGTCCTGGAGATGATCATCATGTCCTCCACCCAAGGCGGCGGAGCACCAGTGACTTCCGGTTTCATCCCGGAAGAGCTGAGACCGAGCGCCGAAGCGCTGGCTGCGCAGGCCCAGGAGGAAGTGAAGAAACCGGATGACATTTGGAAGCAACGAGTCAGCGAAAGCCTTTCCAGATCTACGCACAGCGGTATGCCGGCACAATCTTCTGTATATCCTGACCCGCTCCCCAGACCGGAGCCACCACCACCTCCTCCACCTCCACCTCCACCTCCTCCGCCACCGCCCCCGGTACCGCAACCGATCCCGCAGATGGCACCACCGATGCCACCACAACCAGGTTATCCGCAACCAGGATATCCGATGCAGCCACCGATGCCTCAGGCCGGAGGATACCCGGGTATGCCTCCTGCACCAGGCTATCCTCAGCAGCCTGGTTATCCGCCTGCGCCCCCAGGATACCCGGCACCAGCAATGCAACCGCCAGGCTACCCGCCCATGCAGCCCGGTTACCCGCCCCCGCAGCCGAGCTATCCGCCGCAACCAGGCTATCCTGCACCGGCTCCTCCGCCCGCTCCCAGCAGCGGTCCGGCGCCGATGCCCATAGACATGGGATTGATTTCCAAGCGCACGGACGTCACTCTCAACAATCTTCTTCTGGAATCGGGATTACTGAACAGTCAGTCTCTGGACGCCGCAATAAGAATGCAAGACCTCGTTGAAGAAAAACAATTGAGTTCTCGCGATGCTGCCAGAGTATTGGCTAAATATCACTCCAAAGGCAAGACGATCGAGCAATTCATCAGTGTCGCCATGCAGGAGTTGGCTGACGGAGCGCCAGGCTCTTCCGGCGCTCCTCAAGGCGGTGGACAGGGTGGTCAGTCGATGGTGTCGGTGAAGGATGCCCTCGACCTGCTGGTCAGAGCCGGCGTCCTTACGGACAATGACATACAGACCGCCAACGAAGTCAGGAAAAAACACGGTGGAGACATCACCAAAATCTTGGGTGCCGCCAACAAACTCGATGAAAAAACTTTTGAAGCGGCCGTGATTTGCGTTCCATTGATGCGAGAAGGTGCAATGAAGATCGAACAGATTTCCATTGCCCTGCAATATTGCAGCCGCATGAGAACAAGTTTTGATGACGCTTGCGCAGAGCTGAATTGGCCCAATCCTCGCAAACGCTGATCGATTTTTGGCATTGGAATCACCGGCAATTCAATTCAACTAGAGGAACCGGCTGCGTGGAAGACTTTCCCAATCCATATCTTCATTCCAATAGAGCGAAAGAAATGGAATTGAAGAAAGATTTGCAGGAAGCGGAGGCTGAGTACAGACGTGCTGTCCAGGCGGCAGATAGCCTGCCTCACGAAGAATACACCCGCGATTTCAACACCGCGCTCGATCGCAAGCGCAACGGTGTTTCCGCAACCAACAAGCATTTACCGGAAGAGGCTCTGCCCGAACTGATTTCTGCTTACCGAGAACTGCTGGCGCTGCCCTTTCTCACCCGCACACAACTGGCCGGATTTTACGCTCGTCATAATGCGCTGCCGGAAGCAAAAGAGATCATCGAACAAGCGCTTGCCATAGAAGCAGACAGGATGGGGCACGCGGGCAACCATGCGGATGAAGAAAGACGAGCAACCGAACTCTTGCGCAATATCACCGACATACTCGGTCCGGCAAATGCGGAAGAATTATTTCTAGCCTACTTTGACAAATTAGACGTCAACAAGAATGGCTTCATCGATGAAGCCGAGTTGAAGCGCGCTCAGCTCGACTTGACTGTTCCGCCGGAAGCGCAGTCGATGATTCGTTATCTTCTTTACCATTATTTTTCGGTGGAAAAAGCAAGCAACGATGAATTCGGCGAGGAGATAAGCGGCATATCGAAATCTGATGTGCGCAATTTTCAAAAGGCAGCAAAATCAAACTGGAAAAGGCTAAAAGAGTGAACAAATTAATTTCGAGCGTCTCGCTGACAGGGCTTTCTTTCTTCTGTTTCTCCTTGATATTTTGTTTTTTCTCGACTCCGGCAGCGCTCGCCGGTGAAGTCGTTATCGCTCAGTCTCAACCACTGGTGGCACCGAACAACCAGATTCAGAGACTAAGCGAAACAATCAACTTGCAAAAGGGGCAGGAAAAACTTCAACTGACGCTGACTTATTACAACGGCTCCGACACAGCGCCAGGATTCAAATGGCTGAGAATCGCCTCGCCGACAATGCACTTTGTGGCTGAAAATCAATTTGGTGGCAAGCGCAGTTTGAGCATCGACGTAACCGGTGAATTGACCTGGGGCGGCAACCAACTTCTCATTACCGCAGGCGGTCAGAGAGGCTCTACTTTCAGCTGGAAGCTGACCACCAATCAACCAAGCGTCGCCAGCCTCAGTCCTTCAGAACTGAGCCCCGGGCATTCCGCAACTATCCTGGGCAGCAATTTTTCAAGCGACCCGGACGCCAATGTAGTAATGTTCGGCAGCCACAGAGCTCGCTGCCTGTCGGCATCCCCGGACAAATTGATCGTTCAGGTGCCTGATTACGCAGACAGCTCGAGTTCCAAAGTGACCGTATCGGTTGCCGGTATGGAAGCAGGTTCGCTGGCAGCGACAATTTCTTCCTATCCCTATTTGAGCAGCCTCAGCGCCAGCTGGGTGCCGCCGGGCAGCCAATTCACCATCTACGGAGAGGGCTTTTCCGCAAACCAGTCGGATATTTCAGTCTTTGTCGGTCCTCTGCAGTGCCAAATCGTAAGCGTTTCACCCACTCAGATAACTGTTGTCGCTCCGGTCGGCTACGCCGGCGAGCCCTGGGGATTTTATCAGCCGGTCAGAGTGCAGGTGCGAGGTGTTCCAGCCAGAAATCAAATGACAATCAGCATCAGCCAGGTCGGATAGCAAACAAATCGCCGTCATGAAAACGGCGTTTTAGCCTGCTTATCCGACGTTTCGTAGTGGTTGTAGCCAAGCTGGGTATAGTTTGAGACAGGGAAGCGCGCAAGGGCCCGGTGTTCATGGGAAAAAACATCCTTCTAGTCGAACAGGATAAATCTTTCTGCAAGCTGATTGTGCCTGTGCTTGAAGGGCGTGGTCATAAGGTTTTCCAGGCGGAAAGCGGAAAAGATGGCAAAGCCACCATCCAGAAAGAAAATCTGGATATGGTCCTGCTCGGCTCACCTTTGCCGGATGACAACTGCTTCGACTGGCTGACGGCTCTGAGAGCGACAGGCAACAAAGTGCCCGTCACCTTCATAGCCTCCAGCCAACCGGAACTCCATGCCAATCGAGATCGCTTGGAACGTGAGCTGGGTGTAGTCCTTGCCGTCAACAAACCGGTCATTCCCTTTGTCTTCGGCGCTCAACTGGAAGGCAAGCTGAGTCCTGAAGATGCGCAGGGCGGCAAACTCAAAGATTTCGAAACGATGTTCTTAGCGCTCGTTTCTAAGTACGCCCGCATGCTGCCCGCAAAACTTGAAGATCTGGCAGTGGCGATAAACAAGTCGAAAGAAGATCCGGAAGATTCTTCTCTGCTCGCCGAGGTTCGCTCCCAGGCTCACAAAATAAAGGGCACAGGCGGCTCTCTGGGATTCAGACAGGTGAGCGAGTGCATGCTCTTCATTGAGCACGCGGCTGCCACCATGCACGAAAAACCGGCCAATGAGCAGTTGGCCATATGGGCCGACGTAGACAGAAAGTTGGCCGATGCCAGAATCTTCGGGGAAAAGGAAGCACAAGACGTTGCCTCCGTGGTCAATGCCAAGGAAGAAGAAAGCCAGAGCGAAGAAACACCCGCATCAATGGCGCGTATTCTCGTTGTCGACTCGGACGACGGATTCTTGGATATCGTCGAAGAATTAGGCAAACAGAGACTGGTAGAAATCGTCCGCGCCAAGACTTTCAGAGAGGCCCTGGATCGCGCTTGCATACTGCCTCTCGATGCGGCTCTCATCAATGTGCATGCAGACGCGCCGGATGAGTCTTTTAAATTGGCCAGAGAATTGAGGAATTTACCTGGGTACGAAACGCTTCCCCTGGCATTCATCTCCGGCAACGCGCTCGTCAAAGACCGCGTAGAAGCCGCCCACGCGGGGGCTTCCCTCTATCTGGACAAACCGCTAGAATCCGATTCGCTGGAAAAAGCAGTCGAGCACCTGGTGGCCATTCGCACCGGCGGCAGACCTCGCATCTTGCTTGTCGACGATGACGAATTTTTCGCCAACACCATAGCGCTCATTTTGCGCAATGAAGGCGTAATTGTCCGTATTCTCACCGATCCCAATAAGATCCTGGAAGTGATGCAAGACTTCCCTCCCGAATTGCTTTTGCTTGACGTGATGATGCCGGGCATTACTGGTTTTGAAGTTTGCCGCATGCTGCGCCAGATTCCTCGCTGGCAGGATCTGCCGATTGTCTTTCTAACCGGTCAAACCGGCGTCGAAAACAGGCTGGAGGCATTCCGCTCCGGTGGTGACGACTATCTTCCCAAGCCGGTCGTCAACGAAGAGTTGCTCACCAGAGTGAAAGTGCGGCTGGATCGAGCACGCATGCTAAAAGACAGATCTGACAAGGACACGATTACCGGACTGCTCTTGCGAAGAGCCTTTTCGGAGCAGCTGGCACAATTGCTGGCGGATGGACAGAGAAACAAGTCAGTATTTACGATCTGCCTGCTCGACGTGGATAAGTTCAAAAACGTCAACGACACTTACGGACACTTAGCCGGAGACAAGGTTTTAGCCGGTCTGGGGCAGTTGCTTGCACGGCGATTCAGAGTGGAGGATTTGCGAGGTCGTTGGGGTGGAGAAGAATTCATACTCGGCTTCAGGCGTGAGTCGAAAGAGACTATGCATGCGGCTATAAATAGAGTTCTTGCTGAATTCAGAGAGATGATCTTCACTGGCGACGATGGACAAGAATTCAAATGCAGTTTCTCGGGCGGAATGGCAAGCTATCCTGAAGACGGCGAATCGATCTATGAGTTGATCCAAACTGCCGATGCGCGTCTTTATGAAGCGAAGAAGCAAGGACGCAATCGCATCATCCTCAGTCATCAGCCTAACACCGAAAAGAGCCCGGCAACGACGTAGCTTCTTGCGATTCTGCGTTCCAGAATGAAAGCGGGCAACGATACTCGTCGCCCGCTACGCATCATCTTGACCGTTCTTTGCCGGACTATTCGTCTTCAGCAGCGCGCTTTTTGAGTTCAGCGTTGTACTGATTGATCTGCCTGAGCTGCTGTACATATGCTGATGTAGTGGACAGCTTACCGGCAAATTTCGGACCAGCCTTCTGGTAGTAGGCAACGGCACCCGAGTAGTCCTTCAAGGAAACCAGAGCATCTCCTACAGCCCCCTGATAATCAGGATTGGACGGATTGAAGTCGGCAGCCTTGCGATACTGAACGATGGCGTCTTTGACCCTGCCCATTTTGTGCAGGTAAGCACCATATTCAAAACGAATCTGTGCATCTTTGGGATCGAGATTGACCAGTGCCGCATACTCTTCGCTGGCTTGCGGCACCATATTTTTGGACTTGTATATCTGAATCAAGCAACGGTGCCACTCCACTTTCTTGCTGTTTTGAGCAAGTGACGGATTGCCGACTAAGAATGTTGAGACGCTGAGCGCCAGCGCAAGTCCAAAGCTTAGGGGACGGGCTGGAAAAATCATTTTGCAAAACCTCCACATTGAAATCAAAAACTGCTCAGCATGTTTAGCGGTTACTGTGCTTTTCAAGCTCCGCATACACCTTGTTGAGATTCTCATCATCGGCCGGCAATCTGCCGAAAGAACCTTCATAAGTGTCGAACATGCCCTCACGAGGTGTGCACCATTCCAGAAAGATAATCCACGAACTGCCTTTGGCAGGCATTTTGTCATCTGAGAATTTCCAGCCGGCAGGTGCGCCCGCAGAGGAAGAGCGCTCCTTGAACTCATAGCGCACCGGTAAATCTTTGTTGAGGGGTGGTCCTTTCAAGATTTTGGTGATTTTATATTTCGCCTTGGGCGGATGGAAGAAGTTGATGTTCGGACTCTTCTCGTAACCCAGATAGTCCGCGATCACGATGCCCTCGCATCGAATTGCACCGGCCAATGTCTGATTTGCTTTGTTGATATCGACTTCTTGATGCTTCGCGCTGATTGAATGCCAGCCGGCAGAAGAAGCCGGGTTTTCCGTTGCCAGCGGTATTGGTTTCGTATCAACGTGAACAGGTGCGGCAGCTCGTATAACCGACTCTGGAGGTGCCGAAGGAGCCGTGGATACAGGAGCAGCAGCAATTGCTGTTTTCCTCGCTTTGGCAGCCGGAGAGTCAATGTACTTGAGCCCGGCTTTCAGATAAGGAATAGCTTCATCGTAGCGGCCCAGGTGGAAGAGAGCTTCTCCGTATTCGCCGGAGCACTCGTCCTTCATCGCCGGGTTGAGTTCGATAACCTTTTGCAGGGCGAAGGCTACTTGATCGTATTCCTTCATTGCATAACAGGCATCGGACAAGCCGATGTAGTATTCAGGGGTCTTCGGCGCCAAACCAATTGCTTTGCGATATTCATCGCGGGCTTCCTGATTGCGACCGGCGCGCATTGCTTCTTGCGCTTTTCCGACATATTTCATCAAGGTTACGGAAGGACCTTCGTCCTGCGCAAATGCCGAGGGCAAAAATGCCAGTCCCAGAGACAAGAGAGCGAGGCTCCACCTGTACCTGGTCTTCAACCTTGGTATTACTCTTTCTATCACCATTGTTACTAAGCGCTCCTAACCGCAAACGTCCATGCTTTTTCCGGGGATTGGTCAAATCCCAGAGGGCTATAGCCTTTTTTCCATCTTACTGGGAGTTTCTAAACAATGCCCACATCCACTGACATCCCTACTTCACCGACAATCGAAAGTCCGCTATCCGTTACAGAGAGCCTGTTTTCAAACACGCATAAAAGAATTACGACGGTCAGCAGCCGATAAATTTGGTGAAATTTCCGCTTCTTGCATCGGTTTTGAGGCTGATAAGCATTACCAGCTATCGGTTCCGCCACCACCAAAACCGCCGCCCGAGGAGCCCCCGTCGAAGCCGCTGCCTCCCGAGCCTGCTGAAGAGGACGCCGGCACTGATGTGAAAGTCTGCCCCATAGTGCGCGTGCTGTCACCTACGTCGCGGACGAAGGAATTGGTTCGAAAACCGGAGCCGTTTGATATAAACCAGTCAGGAGGGGACTGTACGAGATCCTTGAAAGCTTCAGCCCACTGATCCGCGGCCCCTAATACCATGGCATAGGGGAGCAAACGCCCAAAAATTGTCGGGTCGTCAGTCACCAATTTTCTAATTCTCTCCTTTTCCGCCAGTTTCACGAAGCGCTGAAAACCGAGGCATTGATTGAGAGCCTCGCAGCCCTTGCGCGTGCGTGCAGGCATGGTGCGTGCGAAGCAGAAAACGATCATGGAAGATGCGATCAAACCGATGCCATAAGAGGTCTGCATCGTGCCTGCGACAAAAGAGAGAACGAAGAGCAAGAAGCCGATGCAAATCCAACCCTGCCTGACGTCCTGAGGACTCTGCAAGAACATTCCCTTGTTGATCAAAGATTGATAGATGCCCTTCTCGATATACTGCATCTGCTCGTAAAACTTGTATTTCAAGTCCGACAATCTAACCGTTTCCGACCGCAAAAAACCGGATTTGAACATGGCATCGAGAAAGCGCTGCTCGTAAGCATTGAGTGGAGACTTGTCTTGCTTCTCGCTATGCGGCAACAATTTGAACTCATAATCTCTGTTTTGCAGAAAGAACAAGGATTCTGTCTTCAGCTCTTTGATCGTCAGATATCCTCTGGCAGCCAGATCAACAACGGTGGAGACCATATCGGAGAGATCGCATTTCTCATCCACGAGTGTACCGACTTCTGCCGGAGAAAGCTCCTTGGGCGGCTCCCAGTCGACCGCTACAGCCTGACGCTTGAGGGCATCGCGGCCTAAAAACCACCACATATTGAAACAGACAGAAAGTGCAATCGCAGGCAAAACAACGATGGGCCACCAATCCGCCGCCAGGTAGAGAAACTCCTGCCACTGCGTCGGGCGACTTATGACACCGGACGGCAATCCTAAGACAATAGTCAATCCTTCTCCCGGACTGAGCTTGCCGCAAGTGAAAGTGGCCGTGTTCAATTCCAGAGAATAAGGCGTCGTCTGGGTTGAACCTTCCTCTCCGATAAACGCTTTAGCTCTGATTTGCGACTTCTCTTGCACGGGAGGAAATACCACCCGCGCCACCACATTGTCGACCGGCATATGCGATTCATTGCCGGTTACATTCCAATAAATCTCAGGCGCATTTTCGAAGAAGTTGATGGCGCGACGCACCGAGTAGTGCAAATGATATTGCTGCAATCCCATGACCGACTTTTTGGGATCGCCGATGATTACGAAAAAATCGCGTCCCTGCCGGTTGGTCGTATGAGGAATATACTGGCCGTTAGCGGCGGTCACCCCGAGCAACTTGAGATCAAGGGTGTAATTGTTTCCCTTGCGATCGTAGACAATCGGAATGAAACGCTTGATGCCATGACGATTTGGAGTGTCGAATCGAACGGTAATATCTTCGCGAACATCTAATGAAGCATCGGGTTGAACCTGTAAAGTAGCATCAAAACTAACAATTTCATCGGCACGAACGCAGAGGTTGCCGGAGGCGAACCAGGCCAGCACCACCAGTAGTATCAATGGCAATAACCTGGTCAAGCGCACCCCTTGAAAACAATTTGGCATGTCTTTTCTTCTGTCTGACGATCTAACATATGTCGCGCAGCCAATATTATAGAGTCTCCGCTGCCCCCGAAAGGACACCCCCGATGACACAAGACACGCAGTGCCTGATCTGCAAAAGACAAGAAGAGAATTCGAATCCCGACATCGTCCTCGAGACCAAGAGTTTTGTCGTTCGTCACTCGCGAGAAACAAATATCCTCGGCTACCTTGTCATCGAAGCCAAACGCCATATCCTGGACCTCACGGAAGCTTCGGATGAGGAGGCCGAAGGCTACGGCTCACTGCTCAAACAGGTGATGTCTTTGATTCGCAAGTTGACGGGCGCCGAACGCATCTATACATTTTCGCTGGGCGAAGCCGTGCCGCACTTTCATGTTCATGTCATTCCCCGCACCGACAGCCTGCCTCGTTTCTTTCGCGGGCGCGGAATTATGTCTTATCCGCTCGAGCCGGGACTCAAAGAAGAGCAGATGCAGGAAGTTTGCAAAAGTTTGCGCTATATCGTGAAAACAAGCGCTATCGTGCCTTAATTCAGAACCCGCGCTTAATCTGTACCAAAGAGTCAAATTAGACATTACAATTGACATTATGGTCAGGACGAGGACCCTGCCACTGCTGGAAGAAGACAAATGGAATTACCTCCAAGAGAAGTCCCTGAAGGGCTTACTGCCGCAGAATATTACGAGCTAGGACTGAAGTACAAGTCTATGGGCTGGACGGAACAAGCTCGAGACTCACTGGTTCTGGCTCAAGAGCTCGAACCAGATTCGGAAATTGCCAAAACAGCCAACCGCTTCCTCAAAACAAAGCTTCCCAAATTCCCCGTGCCACTGCTGGCAGAACAGCGAAATATAGAGGGATTCAACCAGATGGCGTTAGGCGATTGCGACGGCGCCAAAGAAACCTTCAAAGCGTTGATTCAGGAGTTTCCGGACTTCGAGTGGCCGTACGGCAATCTTTCGGTCCTCTACCTCCAGGACAACCAAACTAAAGAGGCACGAGACCTGCTCTCCAGGGCCCTCGAGATAAACCCGGACTACGTCAACGGCTGGTTGCACCTGGCTGCCGCAAAGGGCATGGACCTCGATTTCAACGGTGCAAAAGAGTGCGTAAAGCGTGCCCTTGAGGCGGATCCGACCGACAGCGCAGCGATTGCTATGAAAAACGCCCTCGAGAGCGTCACCTAAACATAAGCCGACCCTATACAAATTACAGGCAAATCTATACCGGTGGTTGCCTGAAGCCACGCATGATTGTAGTACGGTTACTGTCTGCAGTTTTTGGCAGCTCTTTTGCAGGGTGCCATTCCTAAATGTCATGCGGTCCCCGTTATGGAAATTAGTATTTGGCGTTGCAATTTGTCTCTCCGTGCCCCCAGGATGAGTAGAACATGATTAAACCAGGCGAATCGATGTTAATCGGCGAACTGCTCAGACGAGCAAAACTCGTGACTGTAGATGATCTAGCTAACGCGATGAAGGTGTCTGGTCAGAGCGGACTGCCGATCGGACGTGTACTAGTGATGCTGGACATCATCAGAAATGACACTCTAAAAGCGGCCATCCTGGCTCAATCGCTGGTGAGAGACAAACTTCTCACCATGGAAACGGCTGTTCGCGCAGTCGAAGTGGCAGCGGCACGCAGGTTGAGTCTGACCGATTCTCTCGAGTATCTCGGAGCGCTCGAAGACGTCAACGAAAACACCAACAAATTAGGTGATCTGCTTGTCGGCGCAGACCTGATCAGTCGCAAGCAAGTCGAAGACGCTATGCATACGAGCACACACCTGGGACTGCCTCTGGGCAGAATCCTCGTGCTCAAAAACTTCCTTTCCAGTTCGGTAGTGCAAGCGGCACTGACAATCCAGTCGCTCATTCGAGATGGTCAAATTGCTCGCGAAGACGCCGTCGTCATCTTGAAAGACGCAAAAGAGAAAGATTTCAACCTGGACGCCGCAATCATGGCGGCCGGCTACAAACTTCCTGAAAGGCCGAATATTCGCCTGGGCGAACTTTTGGTGCTGGCCGAAGTTGTCTCCGAAACCGATTTGATTACAGCCTTGGAATTCGCCTTGTCCGTCGATATGTTGATCGGACAAGCACTGATGCAATCGGGCTTCATCAATGAAGCCGTTCTCGATGCAGCGCTCGGGCTGCAAGAAATGGTTCGCGCCGAGAACATGACTCCGGAAGAAGCGGCCGAAGCCCTCAGCCTCATCCACCAGCACGGCTGGACCGCAGAGACCTGCATGAGCGAGGTAAATAAAGCTCAGTTCAAGACGACCAATTTGATCGGACTTGTCGATCTTCTGAAACTCGGCGGACTGCTCAGCGACGATGCTCTCAGAAGAGCGATCGTTGATGATGGTCGCAAAGTCAAACCCTTCGACGAAATTCTGCTGAATGCCGGACAAATCTCCGAAGCGACTCTGCATATAGCAGTTCGCTGCCAGGCCATGATTGACGAGGGTGTGCTCTCGGTCGAACAAGCCATCGTTGCCCTTCACCACTGGCAGTGGAGCGGTTCGAGCCTGCCGGAAATTATTCAGAAATTCGGCTGGAAGACGCAAGCTAAGCGCCAGATCCAGAGAACCATTCATGATTTGCCGGCTGTTTCCAACCTTGCTGTTCAACCGACCAAGCAAGCGACATGGGAACCAAAAAAGGACAAGGTCGTCAGCTAAATTTATAAGCCGGCGCAAAGCGCGTTTCAAAAGCCCGACAGAAAGCAATTCAGGCTGAGTTTCCTGGCAGCCGGCTGTTAGGGGTGATCTTCTAACTGGAAGGAAAGCAGATTCTGAATCTGCGAGTCCAGGTTCAAATCCTGGTCACCCATCCAGATTCGCTTTTGAAACACAAAGCGAATATTTGCGCGGGGTTATCGTCTACCCGGACAGGACGCCGGTCTCTCAAACCGGAGAAGAGGGTTCGAATCCCTCTAACCCTAATTTTCTAGCTCTTGATAGATTAAAACTCTAAAGAAAGGGAATTTTTTGTATTGGTTGTTCTCGCGACCGAGAAGAGCGTTTAGAATTCGCGCTTGAAGATCGATGGCTTGAGGTGGGAGCGTTGTCAGTCGAACAGAGCCAGGAAAAGAAGTGCCCTAACTGCGAACGTGTATACGGACCGGACATGGAGTACTGCCCGTTTGACGGCGGAGTGCTGGCCTCACCGGCAGCCCAGGGCGCCAAGGCAACAACCAGCGGCTATTCGGTAGGGCAAACAGTTGCTGATAAATACACGATTCTCTCCCCGCCAAAAGTCGGACATCATTGCGGAATATACAAAGCAAGAGACGTACAAGCCAATCGTGTAGTCGCCTTCAAAGTGCTGCATGCCGATCATAAGAACGACAAAGCAGTTAATACAAGGTTCCAGAATGAGGGTTATCTACTCAGTTCGCTTACTCACCCTCACGTAATCAGCATTCACGATTTTGGAGTTACAAAAGAAGGCACACAGTTCATGGCACTCAAGTGGGTTGAGGGCATGAGCTTGAGTGATTTGATGAAGCAGGACAAGAAAGTCGATCCCAGGCGTTTGTCTGTCGTCTTCGCTCAGGTATGCGATGCACTCTCTGCAATTCACCAGCTGATGAAAATCCACGGGTCCGTCTACCCGCAACATATATTGCTCACACCGGCAGGAAGCGCCGATATAGTGACGCTCATAGATTTCTCGCGTTCTCAGTCTCTGGGAGTAAAGCAAGACGATCCACCAGAATTGGACTATTTTGGTAACGCGGCCAAAGGTATTCTCTATGCCAGCCCTGAAGCCATGACAGGAGAAGCACTGGACGACCGCTCTGACATTTACTCTCTTGGCTGCATTCTCTATGAAGCACTGACAGGCATCGCTCCCTTCGAAGGAGCTAATGGCGTCGAGATTCGCCAAAAACATTTGAGCAAAAAACCGACCGCACCATCTGCGGTGACACCGGGTGTGCGCATCAATCAGTATGTCGATCAGGTAATTCTCAAAGCTCTGGAAAAATCACCGGACAAGCGGCACCAGACCATAGAAAAATTCGCCCGTGACTTCAAGGGCGCGATGGCCAGCTAGTTTGCGAGAAATTCAATCACAATCAAGTTATTGAACAAACGCCTTTGCACAATCTCCAGATTGCCGGAGAAATTCACGTTCGCCAGAGCGGAACGTATTTGCCTTCGGTGATTTGATAGGGCGCCCAGGCAAAGGAGAAAACATCAACGCTAACATTTGTTTTCTTCGCAGTGATATTAACGACTTCGACACTCTGCGCCGCTTTATCCAGTTCTGCCTGAATAGCGGACACTTCCGATTGGAATTGCTGTTCCATTTCGTTCATCTTCTGATTCAGCGCTTGCAAATTCTCGTTGGCTCGCTCGACATCGGCGCGACTGGTTGCAGATCGATTAGCCGCCCTTGCCGCAGTTGTCGCTCGACCGAGAGTGCCGGAACTTCGGCGCCGGGTGCCCCCGAGAAATGCGCCCAAAACAGTTGCTCCGACGGAGATTGCTGTCTGCATGTCTTGCGCTTTCATTTGTTCTTGCTCGCGCTCGACGGCCTGCTCGGCCAGCCTGATTTTGTTTTCCAAGGCAGACAATTTTTCCTGGTATTTCGCGCGCAGCTTATCAATGGCGGAGTCTCTTTCCTCCTTTGCTTTCTGGCTCACGCGAACGCGAAAGTCTCTCTCTGACTCGTCTTTCAGGGAGGACATTTTGAAGGGCGGGCACGACAGTACGAAATGTTTTTCCTTCAGAACCAACCAGTCCAGAAATCTTTTCGCCCAGGCTTTGTACTGTTTCGGCTGAAACACCCATTGAGGCGGACTGATGAAATCGGCTGGAGCTGCCGGCTGCGATTCCAGTTCGTTGACCTTGACTCTTTCTTCGGTGCCGTCGTCCATCATTATGAAGACGGGATCCTCACGGACAGGCAAGAGCCATGTTCGCGAAACTGCATGGTCCAGTTTCGACTTGGCGTCAACAAAGCGCACCTGGCTGACAGCAATGATGCAGGGTGCGTATACGACCTTGCTGTTGGCACCTACGGTGCCTTTTATAGGTAGGACATATTGCGGGACATCCGGAGGCAGAATCGGGGCAGTGGAGCCAACGGCCGATACCGGCTTGGCAGCACTGCTCTGGACCGGATTGGGAGAACTGGCAGGCGACGTGGTCAGAGTGGTTGCCGACTTTTCCGCCACCGCTTTCTTTTTTGCATCCATGAGAGTCTTAATCTGATTGCGCGCCAGCGGTCCGCGCAAATAGGAGAGGCTGAATCGCGTTTTGAAGGCGCTCAAACCTTCGCCCTGAGTGTTGTGCAAAAGAAAAGTCCTTTTCTTCAGAGAGGCCAACATTTTGTCCAGTGTCTGCCGATCGAAGCTCGAACCTTTCTCGCTGGCCACTCCCTCCAGTCCATCGAGCAAGCGATTCTTGTCACGCTCGGTTTGCAGACGGCCGACAAACCAGGTGCCGCAGTTTGCCAGTCCTTTGTAGTCGAGATCGACCGGGTTTTGAGTTGCCAGAACGACGCCCAGCCCATAAGCGCGAGCCTGTTTGAGAAGAGTCAGCAAAGGCTGCTTGCTGGGTGGGTTGGCGACCGGCGGGAAATAGCCGAAAATCTCATCCATATAAAGTATCGCGCGCAAACTCGAAGTGCCGGCTTGACCGCGCATCCATGAGACTACTTGATTGAGAAACAGCGAGACGAAAAACATGCGCTCATTGTCTTCCAGGTGAGCGATGGACATGATAGAAACTCTAGGCTTGCCGGAATCGGTATAGAGAAGCTTGCCGATGTCCAGAGATTCGCCTTGCATCCAGGTTTCGAAGCCAGGTGCGGCAATCAGATTATTGATTGCCATCGCCAATTCGAAGCGTTCTTTTTTGGGAAAAAACGATTCCAGATCAAGCGCGCCCACCTGCGTGAAATTCGGTGTTTGAATCAAACGCACAAGATCTATCAGCGACAAATCCTGTCCATTTTGCCAGGCGTTTTGAATTATGGTGCCAAGAAAAATACTCTCTCGGCCGCGCAGCGGATCGCAAGTCACACCGGCTAGATTGAGAAGGCTTTGAGTGGAGACGCTGACCCGCTCGCGCAGAGTCTCGCCATCTTCCAGCACCTCGGCAGGCGGGCAGGAAAATGACTTTAGAACCGACAGCTGAATTCCAGCCGTACTGAAAGGCGTATATATCGAAAAGTCGGCACTGTTTTTCAGGCGCCTGATTCTATCTATATCTTGTCCGTATGAGGCGATACCGTCACGCCACACTTTCGCCTGCGCGGCAGCGAATTCTTCTACAGACTGCCCGTTCAGCTGTGCTTCCTCCGCGCTCACCCACGGCTGAAATTCCTGTGTTGACAGGTTTTCGAAGGCAAGAAGAATATTTGATATATCGCCCTTGGGATCAATCGCTAAAACAGGAATATTGTCGATTGCCGCTTCTTCGATGAGATCGATGCACAGTCCAGTCTTGCCTGAGCCTGTCATGCCAACGACGACTGCGTGCGTGGTCAAATGTCGAGATTCATACAGAACGTAGCCAGGCTCTTCCTTTTCACTTTCCAGATCAAATGGTTTTCCAAGATAGAAAACGCCTAGCTTCTCGAAATCATTCACATCTTGCGCCACTTTTTTTCCTCGCATCTATTTGCTGAACGTTCGTTCAATAGATTCTGCTTTACTGTTTTCCCCTGCATGGGGAAAGTCCCCCCTTGAATCGTTTCTCATACGCTTTTTGAGGTAAAACTGGAAAGCTTTTCCTATCAAGCAAAGAGGGATGGCAAGCCCTTTTCTCCAAAGTTTAGCTTAAATGTTTACCCCTTGCATTTGAGCTGCTGAAAACCTAACATGAGGATGTCAAGGATCTTTATTCGCTGCCACAGTTCTCTCGTGGCGGCTGGTGGCTTGCATCACAAATTTTCGATGGGGGAAGCTTCCAATGAAACAGGAGAGACCCATTCAAGCTCATCAAGACAATGTTCTTTCTTTCGCAACAGAAGAAAGCATCGTCTTGCGGCTTGATCAACTCGAATCGCTGGGCAAATGCTCAGTGATCTACGAAATTGCACGCATCGATACTCTGCTCGGGCAAGTATTCATGCAAGATCTGAAGTGCCGTCTTGCGGCGAGCGCTTGATCGCAATTGATCCAAAGGGGGAGAAAACTAACGCACAAGAAAAACATGCGATCAAACCAAAAGGAAAAACAAGACAACGTGCGATTTCCAGAACAGGAGGAAAAATAGGCAAATAGTTTCAATCGACAAGGAGGGGGACAAAAGTAAAAACAAGTCATCGTCGATACTCATAGTCGAAGGAGGAGCAAAAATAGAAACTGTTTGGCGCAGTCATTCACAAGGAGAGTTTCCAACAAAACAAAAGCAAGTACACTGTCACTCCCAATCACACGAGAAATTCAAACAAAACAAAAAACAGCAAACAGTTAGAAGACTCAGTCGAATAAATCAGAGTAATCAACATCGCATAGCGCGCAGACAAATTTGGCATCCCGTCACTCGCGCCTTTGCACCGGCATCTTTCTCAATTCTCAGTCCGCAGCAAATACAATGCCGCCTTCAGATACTTGTGTTTACAAGTATCTGAGGCAGCATGCTTCCGCCATGTAGAGAAGCCTTAATGGCTTTTCTGCATGGCGGAAGTCAATAAGTCTATACTTCTTATGGACAGGTTGATTCTGAGGGATTGATGTCGGCGAACAAGCGACCAACTGACGGCAAAATAACTTTGTCAACAGTCGTGATGGCGTCTATAGCGATCGGCTGTTTTGCTCTGGCGGTTTCGTCACCGCAGCTTGCTGCGATTGGCGGCCCCTACGGTATGCCACCGCCGGTGATACCGATCATCCCCCCCAGCAATCCATTCAATCCGAAGGTGCCGGTATTCGTGCCGACGGATGTCACAGCACCCAACGTGCAACTGAGCGTTCCTGCTCTCTGGGCGCTTTCCGGAATTCAGCAGATACCGAACAGCCAGTTTCCGAAGGAAGACCAGCTGAAAGGTTCCTCCGAGTGGATCTTGGTGCGTTCCAGACCGGCGGCGGAATACACACGCCCGACTGTTTATGCCGTCACCTTGAACAAAGGCGACATCCTCGTCACCGTCAAACGCCCGTCCAATATGGCGATGGTCACCGTCCCATACGGCAAGGTCTCGATCGCCTCTGACGGGGACGCTGTCGTTCAATTCAACAACGGCATCCTCAGGGTGCAAAACATCGACGGATTGGGCAAGAGTGTTTGCGTTCAAGTACAACCGCCCGGAACCGAGATGAAAACCATTCAGTTGGCAGCCGGATTTGAGTTCGTAGCAGGCGCACACAAGCTCAGCCAGCCGGATTTGCGACCCAAGGACGGTATTGCTCGAAGACACTTCAAATTGCTTGAAGGCGGGCACCTGGCAGTCAGCGAAATATCAGTCGACAGCGTCATCAAGAACAACGATCTGATTGCCGACATTCGTCAGAATGTGACAGGCGTAAAAGAGAGGCGTATTCTCAGCGATATGTCCAAGATGGCGGCAGTTCTCAACTATACCCGCGGCGAAGGCGGTTTCTATGAAGAGAAATAAGCGCATATTCAATATATAATCAGCACGTATCGCCTGGAAACCTCTAATTTGGCAGTTTGGTCTTGGCTCATGCCGCAGACAATAACGCCGAGCCCCTTGCAGCCGGAAATCAGGTATGCCAGAAGAGAAAAATCGCAAACGAATACTCATTTTGGGCGGTGGATTCGCCGGCGTAAAGTGCGCGCGGACCCTGACGAAATATCTTTCCGCAAATGAGTACGAAATAGTGCTGTTCAACCGCGAAAACCATATGGTTTTCCATCCGCTGCTGGCGGAAGTCGCCAGCGCCGCAGTTCAACCAAAGGATGTCGCCGCACCGCTCAGACAGCTTCTTCATGGCGTCAAATGCCGAACCGAAGACGTACTCTCCATAGACATACAAAACAAAAGAGTCGAGTATGAAGGCTATGACGGTAAGCGCCGTCAAATGGATTACGACCAGGTTGTCATCAGCTGCGGCAACACTGCCAATTTGGCTCTCATACCCGGCATGGACGACCACGCCTTCGCGTTAAAAACAGTCGGCGATGCGCTGGCACTGCAAGCGCATATTATGGAAATGCTCGAAAAGGCTGAAGTATGCGAAGACGCCTTGAAGAAAAAATTCTATCTTTCTTTCATCGTAGTCGGTGGCGGCTTCTCAGGCGTGGAAGTGGCTGGAGAAATCAACGACCTCGTGCGCAAGAGTCGCAAATTTTTCTCGACAATTGAAGAAAAAGACATCACTGTTTCCATCGTTCACTCCGGCGAACACATTTTGCCCGAAGTCAGTCTTTCCTTGAGAACATTCGCTGAAAAGAAGATGCAAAAGACGGGTGTCTCGATGGTCCTGAAAGCCATGGCGGCGGCGGCCACGCCTGACGGAGTGATTCTAAAAGACGGAACCGTTATGGAAGCCGCAACAGTGGTATGCACCATTGGTACTACCACCTTGCCGGTCATAAATCGCCTCGACTTACCGAAAGAACGCGGTCGATTGAAAACAGAAGCGGATATGAGCCTGCCCGGCTTCCCGCACACATGGGCAATCGGAGACTGCGCCGCAATCATCAATGCGGAGGACGGCAAATTGTGCCCCCCGGTTGCGCAATTCGCCGAAAGACAAGGCACGCAGGTGGCTCTCAACGTGATCCGCCGGCTGAAGGGCGAACCGACCAAACCATTTTCTTTCAAGATGATGGGCGCGATGTGCTCTATTGGCGGGCGATCTGCCATAGCGGAAATCGTCGGACTGAGAATCAGCGGTTTTCCTGCCTGGTTCGTCTGGCGCGGTGTCTACTTGATGAAACTGCCATCCTTCTCCCAGCAAATCAAAGTCGGGCTGGAATGGATGTGCGACCTGGTTTTCCCGCGCACCCTGGCGCACATGAAAGCAGACCGCTCCAGGCGTGTCAGCCGAGCCTATCATCCGACCGGCGACTACATCTTCCACGAAGGTGACCCGGCTACGGAATTCTATGTAATTCAGCAGGGACAAGTCGAAGTGGTCAAAGGCAGCATCGCAGCCGATGGCGAAGAGATACTGGCAATTCTCGGACCTGGTGATTTCTTCGGCGAAGGAGCATTGATAGATAGCGGTGCGCGCAGTGCGTCAATTAGAGCACGCTCGAATGTAGAAGTTACCGTACTGGGGCGCAACGTATTCACGCAGATCTCCTCTTGCTTGGCACCGCTGCGCGACGCCGTAGCAAAAGCGATGAAACGCCGCACCAATATCTGGAAAAATTTGCCGGAAGCCAAAGAAATTCTGGAGACGATTCCACTTTCATGCCTGATAGAACCAATGACACATCCGCCCTTGAAGCCGGCAGATCCAGTCGAAACAGCGATTGAATTGATCAATATCCACAAACTTGATTTTATTTGTGTCGTCAACGACAACGAACAATTGGTCGGCATTGTCTCACGCTCCGATCTGTTCCGAGCCATTGAACTGGCCGTTCAGGATCGCAGCCTGCGCGTTTGCGTCCGCGATATCATGGTGCCCGAACCGATTTACATATCTGAGAATGAAAGCACAAGCCTGGCCCTTTCAACAATGAGAGAACATGGTTTGAAAAAACTTCCGGTCGTCGAATCCAGAGACTATCCCGTCTTGAAAGGCGCAGTGCGCGTGGAAAACATTCTCGACAATCTGGTCAAGCTCTGGCTGGCCGGCGAACTGCTGGTGGCAACCAAGTCAGCCCACAAATCTTGATTCCCTTGCGCAACTAGGCCGCCTGTTCGAGGCGCACTATCTTTTCGAATTCCAGAGACCAAGAACGGTTGATTTTGCAGCGGCTCTCCAGGCACGCATTGGGCATGCCGGAAATTTCCGATCTAAGAGCGGCAACTTCACGATAGAGACTCTCCGTCAGATTGCGAGCGACCTCGGGTGCTTGCGCCTCGTATCTGCCGGCATAACTTTCCAAATCAACAGGTTCGCCGAATATAATTCTGGCGACATTAGGCTTGCCCCACTCGTACATGATTGACGCCGGAATCACTTTTACCTCGATGCCCTTGCTTTGCGCAGACAGTGCAGCCTTGGCAGCGCCCAGCTTGAAGGGATGCAGAACGCCATCGTAAAAAACCGTGCCTTCCGGAAACACGACAAGCCCGTCGCCTTTGCGAAACCCGTCCTCGGCAAAGCCGATGAGGTCGCTTTTCGGATCGGCCGGAAAAGCTCCAACCCAGGGAAGTGTGACGCCCTGATAGCCTTTCAGCTCCGCAGGCGAAACCATGTAATTGGCTCTTCTTCGCAACGCCCGCAAAACCATGAGTCCATCGAATCGCGATGAATGATTGCTGACCAGAATGAAAGGTCCGGTCTTAGGTATATTGTTTCGACCATAGACTTCAACGCGTCTGAATTTGAATCGCAAGACTATCTCATTGACGATCCACAAGAAGAGCGCGCCGAACCAGTTTTTCCTATCTACCAACTTCTTCAATTTGCGAAATTCTCTCATGCTAAAACCGAAGCGAAATGAATCGCCTCTCCTCCAGTATTCGGTAAAAACAATAGCCTTACAAATCCAAGTTACAGCCTCAGCAATTGCAAAAGGGTTTTGCCCTAACACTTTGCCGACTGTTGATAGAAGAGATTCAATAACCAGTGACTCAATACTATTCGGGCTTTTGGAATCTGGCGCTTTTCATCATCGCCAGATAACTCACACCGGCCATGGCAAAACCGACAAACCACCCGTAGTCATAGAGCGGCTTCATCAAGTCGACCACCACGCCAATCCAGGCAAAAAAGCAGCCTATACAGGTAGCCGCCACGGCTTTCCAGTTCCAACCGTTGTTGTAGGTATATTCGCCTTTTTGCAGATAGAGGTCAGCCAGATTGAGCTTTTGCTTTCGTACAATCCAGTAATCGGCAATCAATACGCCGCCGATCGCTCCCAATCCGCCCGAATAGCCTATCAACCACTTATATATGTAGCCGGAGGGGTCGGCGACCAATAGCCATGGGCACATCAAAATCCCCAAAATACCTGTGATTAGCCCGCCCGTGCGAAAGCTTATCCAGCGCGGAAATGCGTTGGCAAAATCATTGGCGGGCGAAACAACATTGGCTGCAATATTGACAGCCAATGTCGCAACTGCAACGGTAAACATTGCTATCGCTACAACCAGCGGATTGGAGAAGTGACCGATCAACTTGACCGGATCCCAGAGCTCTTGCCCGCTGGTATTCGGATAAATCACAAGAGCGCAGGAAGTTATGACAATTCCCATGGACGCAAACACAGTCATTGCGGTCGGCAGCGCTACGACTTGCCCGACGGTTTGTTCTTTCTGGCTCTTACCGAAGCGCGTAAAGTCAGGCATATTCAAAGACAGCGTGGCCCAAAATCCGATCATGGCTGTCAAATTCGGAATGAATACCGGCAAGAATGCCGACAAAGTAGGAAATTTGCCGCCGTCGCCCAGCATGCCGCCAAAGCCGTGTGCTGCCGATACAGCCCAGATAACCATCGAAAAACACATAATCATGACGAAAGGCGCTGCCAGCCCTTCGACCTTTTTCAGCAAGTCCATACCCTTATAGATGATAAGAATATTGAGCCCCCAGAAAAGAGCAAAACCAATCCATTCGCCCGGGACATGACCCGCAATAGGACCACCTAATGAAGTTTCCCAGCCCGGGAAAACCGATTTGAAGAAAACATGCAATGCTTGCCCACCGATCCAGGCCTGAATGCCGAACCATCCACAAGCGACCACTGCGCGCATCAGTGCGGGCAGGTTTGACCCGTATGTGCCGTAGGCAGCCCGTGCAAAAACCGGAAAGGGGATACCGTATTTGGTGCCCGGATGAGAATTCAGCAGGATCGGCGCTAAAACAATGATATTGCCCAGAAGAATAGTGACGACAGCTTGCCACCAATTCATTCCGTTGGCGATCAGGCTGGAGGAAAGCATGTAGGTCGGAATGCAGGCGGACATGCTGACCCAGAGAGCTGCGTAATTATAAGTTGACCAATTCCGCTTTGACACGGGTATTGGTGCAAGGTCGTGATTGTAAATGGGGCTGGAAGAGATTATCGACTCGTCTGTCAGTTCGACCCGACCATCGGCATGGGCGATCTGGGTTTCCGATTGATTCGTAGTGCTGATGTCTCCATCTTCAATTGGCATTGACAATACCGCCCCGCATTGATTTTTCGATTGGCCGCCGCGAAATATTACCCCGACATGCACATACACAGTAGCAGCATTCAGGCACATCGGATTTGGCTCGAAGCACTCCTACAAGCAGACAGACAGAATGGCTTGCAAGCAAAACAGGGATGACTACCCGATGCTATGCGCAACCTTTTTCCTACATTCGAAGTAAAAAAAAATCGCATGCTATTTGAACGTGCTTTTGATGCCGAATGCACGAAATGATCACAGAGAAAGATAAAATCTTCCCTCCGGCACGGAACTCGAAAACCCTGAATCAGTCTATCTTTTGGGGTGTTGAACCGGCACAAAGATCACTGGATTTTTCCAGCAAATTAAAGTGAGGTGCGCGCCAAATCTGCATTTGGTGGTATACCAAATATAGACTCAGAAGGAGAGCGGTATGAAAAAACCGAGCACAAAGACGGCTCCGAAGCGCACCAAAGCACGCAGGGCGAAAGTGTCCAGTGCCGCGCTTGCAACTTGTCCTGTGAATGGAGCTGGCTGGTGTCCTTATCCGTTTTCGGTTGCCCAGCTCGAAAAGAGAATGAAGGCAAAAGCACAGCAGACAGAAACGCCCGTCTCGACTAAGCGGAGACGAGCGGTTGTAGAGGCGTAAACAGCGCGATTAGTTGCGCTCTCGAGTTTCTCTTAGGCGGCCTGGGGTTTCGTAGGCTTCCAGGTGACCATGCATACTCCATTCTTGCAAACGGGAGTGGCGTTTTGACTTGCATTCGAAGCAGTTGCTGATTGAACTTGGCGCGTTTCGCTCGTCTCTGAGCCGTCGGCTTGATTATTTATCGTGGTCGGATTCATGGTGAATCTCCGTTCTGCACTGGGGTTTCCGTTCAATGTCAGAATATTAAGCCGGTCCAATAAAAGAATCGATTGGGGGAAATACGCCAGAACCCCGGTTTTTCCCATGAAAATGCTTAAAAATCTCCGGAAACAACCCAAAGGACTGTTCAGGAGGCAAGCATGGCTTCAATTTTGGGGAGTTTCCGGGTCCGGCTCGGCGGACCTTAGCGCGGCGCTTTATAAGGCATGAAAGACAGAAAAGGCTTACCCTGCCAGACGCCCGCCGATATCGTGATAGGACCCTGGGGCGAAAGAATCAGCTTGTACTGGTCCACGCCAGGTTTGATTGCGGTTAACTCTCCGCCCGAAATCCAACTCCAGTCGACCTTACAGACGGCATCGCCATCAGAAGGGAAATTTCCTGCATCAACAATGGACGGCTCAATGCTTGGTCCTTCAGGAGTCATTTGTACGTCCAGCAAAAGGCACTTATTTCCCGAAAGCTCGACTGCTAACTGATTCAGAGTACTGTTAGCCCGCAAAACCTTAAGGCCGGCAATCTCGGAAAGCTCATCCTGACAATCTTTCATCTTCTTTCGCCTCTTAACCCTCACCCTAGCGGGGGAGATCGTTCCTTATCTTACAGGGAATAATATAAGTGGGTTTCTTTGCCCGTTTTTGACTGGAGGGGTTCGAGTGGCTATGAGTCACCATATTGGAACACGCAGAGTAAGAAGATTACGACGTCCTACAGGAAGCGGCGCGATTGCAGAATTCGCACCAGTTCTTTTCATCTTTTTTCTAGTAGTCCTTTTTCCACTTATAAATCTGATTGGCTTCGCTACCAGTTCTGCAACCGTTCTCATGATTACCAGACAGGCAGCCAGCATAGCTGGCGCATCGACAACCTGGCAAGATGCTTTGAATGGCATGGATCAAGAAACGCAAAAGTGGAAGAATTCGAGCTTCGGAAAATTCGCCAATATTACGCCGATGGGCGGATACAACGGTTCCGGGGCAGATATGTACATCGCCACTACAAGCCTCTCATCCGGCAGCACTACATATGCCACTAAGAATTCCGGATTGGGCGCACCTGCCGATACTCAAAACAACATTTACGAATACCAAATCAGAACGCAGTTTACGATTAATCCCTGGCTCAACATGTCAGGCATGCCTTTCATAGGTTCGGTGCCTATTATCGGCAAACCGGCAAACTGCGCATACATTGCCAACTCCAACGTTGAGCATCCTGAAGGACTGCAGTAAGTTTTTTTGAACTACGCATGATGCAATACGGGCGGCGATATGCCGTCCGTATTTGTTTGTAATTCAAGGGAGGACTTCGGCATTTGCCGTTTCTTTCTCTCTGTCGAAGACGAACACGCCATTGAGCATGGTTTGCATCACTTTGACCTTATGGATATCCGTATTCGGCACTTCGAACAGATTCTTATCAAGCACGATAAGGTCGGCGGACTTGCCTGGCTCCAGAGTCCCTGACACTTTGTCAGTGTGATCAGCATAAGCACCGCCACAGGTATACGCAGCCAGGAAATCCATCAAATTCACGCGCTCATCGAGATTCAGAGGCTCGTCCTTATTCTCGTCAGGCTTGTCCGCCAGACCTTTTCGAGTGACAGCTACTTCAATCGCATCGAGCGGATTGAGAGAGCTTACTGTCCAGTCGCTTCCGGCGGATAAGACTGTTCCATGCCTCAGCAGACTATTGATGGGATACATGCTGTTCGTTCTCTCTTCGCCTAAGACGGGCACTGTGAGGTCCTTAACGAAGACATCCCGGTAAGCCCAGAGGGCCTGAAAAGTAGCAATCACTCCCAATTTACGAAAACGCGGAAGATCGGCTTTGTCTATGAGCTGCAAGTGCGCGATGTGAGGACGAAGATCAAGATCGCCATTAGCCTTGCGTGCCGCTTCCACCGAATTGAGAGCTTGTCTGACAGCTCGGTCGCCGATGGCATGGATATGAATTTGAAAGCCGGCTTTCTCGAATTCAGTAGCCAGTTTTGCAAATTTCTCGTCCGACCAATTGCTGATTCCTGTTTCCTCCTTCTTATCGAGATAGGGAGTCAAAAGTGAGGCAGTATGAGTTTCCACAACTCCATCTGCAAAGAACTTCGCTTCGCCTACGCGCAGTCGTCCGCCCTCGTATTTTTTTCTTAGCCGCCGGGCCCGATTTACCTGCTTTTCGCTGCCCTGTGGGTCCGTTTCTATAGCAGCTCGCACGTGCAAATTGAGCGCCTTGCCGTCAACGAGTTTTTTGTAAGCCTTGAGAATATCCTCGCCGGCATTGGCTTCGGTGACGTGCGTAATGCCGAACGAATTAGCATACTTAACGGCTCTTTTCGTTCCCTCAAGCATTTGCGCATCGGTTACTCCCGGAGACTTGCGCCGGATCAAATCGATCGCCGCTTCGCGAAACGCGCCTGTCGGCTCCCCGGTCTTCGCGTCCCTTTCGACTCGGCCCAGAGGCGGATCCGGCGTTTTTGCCGTCACCCCCGACAACTCGATGGCTTTCGAATTTGCCCAGGCCGAATGTCCATCATTGGAGATGAGGAATACAGGTCTGTCTCCAACAATTTCGTCCAGAATTTCTTTCTTGGGATTGGCGTTCGCAAAGAGAGTGAGAGCCCAATTGCCGCCAAGGATCCACTTCTCTTCGGCATTCTTTTCAGCGTAAGCCTTCAAACGCTTCATCGCTTCAGGCACATCGGCGCAACCTTCCAAACTCAATTGCCCGAGTTCTACACCGCCCTCAGCCAGGTGCACATGCGTGTCGTGAAAACCAGGCAAAACCATGCGCCCTTTCAAATCAATACATTTCGTGCCCGATCCGCTCCAAGCGCTGACCTGTTCGTTCGTTCCAATTGCAATGATTCGACCGCCCTTTATCGCAATTGCCTCGCACCAGCGCCTGGCCGGGTTCATAGTGCAGATCGCACCGTTCTGGAAAACAAGGTCAGCATCCTTTGTGACAGCGGGCTCCCTTTCAACCTGATTTGAGTCCTCTGCAATAGCAACTTCTCCGGCATCCGAGGTGTGCACAAATGGAACAGCAATGCAGGCAGGCGATGAAACTAAGCTCAAAAGAATCGGAAAACCAAAAACCAAAAGCGATGCAGCCTTAGGACCGAACATGCAGAATTTCCTCATAGGATCTGGCGAAGTATGACCTGAATGGCAAGTGCCGTTTAGAACAGAAGAGTATAATCGCTCGGGATCAAGAAGAGATTTTGGATGCTTAAGTTCGATGTGGTTGTAATTGGCGCGGGCGGTGCTGGCATGATGTGCGCCATCCACGCCGGGCGGCGCGGGCGCAAAGTAGCCCTTGTCGATCACGCCACGGTGATTGGCAGAAAAATTCTCATATCGGGCGGCGGACGGTGCAATTTCACCAACATCCATGCAGGGCCGGACAATTACGTTTCCAACAATCCGCACTTTCATAAGTCAGCCCTATCGCGTTATTCGCCGGGCGATTTCATCGAGATGGTGGAAAAGCACAAAATCGCCTATCACGAGAAAAAATTAGGTCAATTGTTCTGCGACGGGTCGGCAAGTCAAATCGTAGATATGCTCGTGAATGAGTGCGAAAAGACAGGCGCACAATTTTTCAAAGGTCGAATCATCAAAGAAGTGGCAAGAGACAGCGACGGTTTTCTCATACACACAAACACCGAAACATTCTCCTGCCAATCGCTGGTCATAGCGACCGGCGGACTATCGATTCCGCAAATTGGAGCAACCGGATTCGGATATCAAATTGCTCAACAGTTCGACCTCAAAGTCGTGGAGACAAATCCGGCGCTGGACGGTTTCAATTTCAGCGCAGCAGATCTATCCAAATTCAGAGAATTGACCGGTGTTTCCGTTGACTCGATAGTTTCGGTCAATAAAGCTGCATTTCGAGAAAACATTCTTTTCACTCATACAGGACTGTCAGGTCCTGCCAGTTTGCAAGCATCTCTCTACTGGAAGAAAGGAAACTCAATTTCCATCAATATCGCTCCGGACATTGACCCGGTGGGCTATTTCAACGAGCGTTTCGCCGACGGTTCGAATAAGGAAGTGAAAAACATCCTGGCTGAAATCATTCCGCGCCGACTGGCAGAAATTTTGTGCCAGATGGAAAACATCAAAGGCAATGTATCAGAATTATCCGAAGCGAAGATGCGCGCTCTCACCGCCCGGCTGGAGAACTGGCAGATTACGCCACAAGGTACGGTCGGCTACAAGAAAGCTGAAGTAACACGCGGAGGTGTGGATACCAACGCGCTCTCCTCGACAACGATGGAAGCAAAGAAAGTCCCGGGTCTCTACTTCATCGGCGAAGTCGTGGATGTAACCGGTCAACTGGGAGGCTATAACTTCCAGTGGGCCTGGGCGTCCGGTCATGCAGCCGGGCTGTCCGTTTAAACACTAGCGCTGCATGCTGTGAATGCCGGGGCTGGGTGTGTATGGCTCGGTCGGTGGAAATGGATTGTCGAAGCGAAGAAGAACATACAGTCCTTCTTCTTTGATCACTGTATAACCTGGCATCTCGAGCAAAGGAGGCTTGTTTCTCGAGCGCGTAATGATATAGGCGCATTTGATACGGCTCAGCTCCGACGTAAGAGCCGCCCAAGTCCAGGCTTGAGACATCTGCCTGTGGGCATAGAAAGGCACGCCCGGTTTGCGCATGTCGAATACGAATGCCGGCTCGGAAACTTTACCCACATAGCGAGACATTTCAGGCAGCGGACCTTCCCAGGCCTGCGACAACTTCAAAGTCAATGGAATAGCCAGCATTACACAGAGCATTACTTGCGCCGCCAAAACAATTGCCACGGCAATCTGCTTTCTGTTTGCCAAGACGAGAGCCGCCGCAGTCCCCATAGCCAGAGCCATTGCAGCCCATGCGTTCTGCGCCAGCGGCAAGACGCCATCCGGCAGATTGCGCACTTTCGACAGAGCAAATGGCATCACAAAGTAAGCAACGGTGCAGGTAAACGCTGTCAGCAAGAGAGGAATAAGAAGTCTCCAGCGAGCAGGCTTCAAGACGGCGCGTTCAATTTCCAGAGCAAACAAGATAGCTGCAGCCGGAAATGCGGGCAACGTGTACGGCAACAATTTGGAGACGCTGACACTGAAGAATGCGACAGTGATAAAGAGCCACAGCACAGCGAAATATTGCAGAGACTGGACGGGTTCAAGCTGTTTCAGTGCAGCGGGAAGGGCGAGCAGTTTCTGCGCAAGCGACTGGCCGCCGGAAAAGGCCGTTTGCAATCGTTGCCTCAGCGCTCCCAATGTCTCTGCAACTGATTGAGGCAGATAGAGCGAAAACGGCAAGAAACCGCCCATCACAGCGGCGACGTGATACCAGATGGGCGCCTTGTGAGAGTCGACTTCAGAAGTAAATCGTTGGAAATTTTCGCGGACAAAAAACTCCTGGAAATATTCGCCTTTCGTAGCTGCAATCTCGAGCACAAACCAGGGCAGCGCCAGAACTGCGACGATCAGCGCCCCGACAAGAGGGAAAAAACGTTGCCAGGCTTCTTTCAAACCGCCAGTCGAAAGATAATAAGAACCAAGAATCGCAACCGGCAGAACAATTGCAACCGGTCCCTTGGTCATCACAGCCAGGGCGATGAGAATATAACCGAGCACAGCCAGAACTCTGCTTCTCTTTTCTCGAAAAGCCGCATAGAACGCCATAATGGCGCCACCAAGGAAAAGCGAGAGTGGAACATCGGTAATGCACTCTCGCGCCGTCCCAAAGAAAAGCGGCGCCGTCATCAGTGAAAAACCGGCAGCGATTCCGGCACGCAAATTGACATAGCGAGTGACGAATGCCTGTGTCACGACAACGAGCACAACGCCGCAAGCAGCACCAAAAGAACGCGCCGCAAACTCGCTGACTCCCAGAACACTGAAGAGCAAAGCTTGCGCCCAGATTACCAGAGGCGGCTTGGTATAGCGGACTATGTAGTTAAGGTGGGTGGTAAGCCAGTCGCCGTTCTGCAGCATCTCTCGGGCCGGCTCTGCATAGAGTGCCTCGTCAGGATTGAAGAGCGGAACGCTTCCGAGCGCGTTGAAATACACGCAGATTCCGACCACAAACGTAAAGACAAGCGCCCAATTGCTTGCGGAACTCCATGCAAGAGTAGAACCTTCAAGCAATGGCTCCCGGACCTTTTCTTGCGCCAGGTTTGTCGTAGACGAGTTCATTTGGACTCTGTATTGCCTCAGGATTGGGCATGCGGTCAAAAGCGGATTGGCAGAAATCCGCGAAATCTCGTCAAAGATATCGAGTTATTGAGGTCTAAATGACAACACCGAGCCAATCTTAATGTAATTCTACTTAAGCAGGGCAGGCATAGAAACCCGAAAACACTGCACAGTCGTTATTTTTCAGCCTTTAGAACAAATCGACGGTAAAACCCTGCTTCAAAGACGCGAAACCACGACCAAATCGCCTTCTCCATCACTTAGAATAGTGTGCTTGTGATGGACGCGCCCGCACGAGGCTCTGTGCCCCTCTTTGAGGAGGTCGGACCGGCGGTCGGTTCCAGCCAGTGAACAAACTATCGGGGTTCTTGCCATGGAAGTATCAAAGAGAATGAAGTCGATCCCTCCGTATATCTTTGCGGAAATCGATAAGAAACGCCAGGCTGCTGTCGCTCGTGGAGTTGACGTAATCAACCTGGGCATCGGCGATCCCGACCAACCAACACCGAAACATATCGTCGATGCAATGCATAAAGCCATCGACAATCCAGCCAATCACAAATACCCACCCTTTGGCGGCACACCAGAATTCAAAGCAGCCGCAGCCAAATACGTCAAAAATCGTTTCGGCGTTACACTCGATCCTGCCACCGAAGTAACCTCACTGATCGGTTCGAAAGAAGGTCTGCACAACACGATCATGGCTTTCATCGACAGTGGCGACGTCAACATCATTCCTGATCCAGCCTATCCTGTATACAAAACATCGACCATCCTGGCCGGCGGAGAGCCTTATTTTATGCCGCTCAAAGCGGAGAATGGTTTCCTGCCCGATCTGGATGCAATTCCGGCTGATATTCTCAAACGCGCCAAGTTGATCATGCTCAACTATCCGAATAACCCGACCGCCGGCATCGCCGATCTGGAGTTCTTCAAAAAGCTGGTTGCCTTCGCCAAGAAGCATGACCTTTTGGTTTGCCACGATTTGTCCTATCCCGAAATGACCTACGAAGGTTACGTCGCTCCGTCGATTTTCCAGGTTGAGGGCGCCAAGGACGTTGCCATCGAACTGCACACCCTATCGAAGTCGTTCAATATGACCGGCTGGAGAATTGGTTTTGCAATCGGCAACCCGGTTGCGGTCAAGGCACTGGGCTCAATCAAATCGAATTGCGACACGGATATTTTCCGTGCCATTCAAATTGCCGGCATTGCCGCCCTGGAAGGACCGATGGACCACATCGATGCTTGCAACAAGCTCTATATCGAGCGCCGCGACCTGGCAGTCAAAGAATTGAACAAGCTTGGCTGGAATGTAAAACCGATCAAAGCGACCTTCTATATGTGGCTGCCGACGCCGGAAGGCATGACCTCAGCAGAATTTGCCGAAATCATGCTGGACAAGGCAGGTATTGTCGTGCCGCCCGGCACAGCCTATGGTCCGCAAGGCGAAGGCTGGTTCCGCATGGGACTGTGCGCCGACAAAGACAGAATGAAAGAAGCATTCGATCGAATGGCAAAACACGAAATCACTTTCGACATGAAGAAGAAAGCGAAAGTCTAAGCCGCTCGAAATAATCGAAGGAAAACGATCAATAAATTGAGGGAGGTCCGTTTCAATGAATCGCCGCCTCCCTCAATCTTTTTTCCTCTTGTTTCTCTTTTGCGCCGTCCAATTAGAGGCACGACTGATACCGGCTGCTGCTGCCGTTGTAGAAACACAGCCGGCCGCGCATGAAGAAGAGTTCAACGAATCAAAACTATTCCCGAAAAGAGGCAAATACCTGGATTGGATCGCAGCCAACACTCTCAATAATCAGGGCATTCGATACGCCCGCGCCGGCAAGAATAAAGATGCGATTGCCATGTTTCAAAAAGCCATTCAACGCTACAGCCACGACTATACTTTTTACGAGAATCTGGGCGCCGCGCTGCATAACTCAGGCAATCTGGAACGCGCCGAATCGACCACGCAGTTGGCGGCACAGCTAGCCCCTCGCCGCTGGGGCCCCTGGTACAACCTGGGAATAATTCTCACCAAGGAGCATCAATACGCCCGCGCGCTCAAAGTCCTGAAGAGGGCGAAAGCACTGCATGCACCGGCTTCCAAGATGACAGGCATAAACAAACTGATAGCGGCTCTCGAGAGAAAGCTGGCAGGACCCGGACAAGCGCCCCAAAAGACAGCGGAAGATCCAGAAGATAATCCGAGCCAAGCAGAGCAAACTGCAGGCACGGATGCAACAGCGAGCCCCGAAAATGGCAATGCAAATTCAAATGCCGGCCCTTCACAAAATTCCGGCACAAACCCTTATACTACGATTCCTGCAGTAAGTCCGTTACCTGCCGCCCCCGCAAACTCAGTCGAAAAAGGAAATTGAGATGTCAGACAAACCTCTTGGAGTCGCGCTGATTGGTTACGGTCTAGCCGGGGAGATTTTTCATGCGCCACTTCTGCGCACGACAAGCGGCATCGAAGTTACGGTCATAACAACCAGCAATGACGAACGCCAGAAAAAAGCATTCGCCACGTTTCCCAATGCCAGGA
>JAIETE010000261.1 GCA_019745505.1 Candidatus Obscuribacterales bacterium
AGTAATTCTGACCTTTCATTCTCACTCTCCTTTGCACGCATTGCAGCGCGTTGCTCTGGTTGCAGTAGAATGACTGGCGAATTCGACGAGGGTTCCAATTGATTAAGGTTGCACCACGCTCGGTTCTGTCGGTGGCGGTGGCGTGTATCCGCTGCCTACTGGTTGACTGATAACAGGTTGTTGCGGCGTTACCGGAGTTCCGGGCAGGGTGCTGCTCGGCGAACTTGTGGTTGTTCCGGTTGCACTGCCGTCAAAGTTAGGCGGCGGTGTCTTGCTCATCATCGTGAAACCAAAGAAACCGAGAACAATGATCACGACCAACACTGCGATCATCATATAGCCGCTGTTGTTGTTGGCCGGAAGATCGCGATTTTGGAATTGATAATTCGCATTGGGATCCTGGACGGGCAAACCTGATGCAGAAGATGATGTCATTGCGGACTGATATTGATTGTAATTTTTCATCCACTGCGGCTGTTCACCCGGTGGTTTTTGCGGTGAAGCCGGCGGGCGCGATCCCGGAGTGGGAATGGCATTGAGGTCGCTGGCGCTGATATTGGCTGCACCCATACCCGGAGTAGGAATTGCATTCAACTGATCGGCAAAGCTCTGACTGCCGGCTGCAGGCGCGGCCGGTGCGGCGCCGGGAGTCGGTATCGCATCGAGTTGGCTCTTGGTTATGGAGGCGGCGGGCTTCTGACCGGGAGTCGGAATGGCGTTGAGTTGATCAGCAAGGCTGGGCTCCGCTTTTGCGGCTCCCGGGGCGGCAACCGGAGCAGGAGCTGGTTTTCCGCTTCCCGGTGTGGGAATGGCGTCCAGGGCTGATTTTATATTCTGCTGGCTGCTGGAGGGCTTGGGGGCGGGAACGGAGGCCGGTGCTGCTTTTGTTGCGGCTGCCGCCGGGGATCCTGGGGTTTTTATAGCGTCAAGCGCTGCCTTCATGCTGGCGCCTGTTTCCGCGTGACCCTTGCAATGTGCTTCTGGGGATGCCGGATCGGCGACTTTGGATTTCCCACAAGTTGAACAGATATTTGCTTCAGTCATAGGTTGAGCTCAAAATCGGGGCGATTATTAACTAAGTCAAAACAATATATACGCTACGTTTGTACCCGATTTTTCAGCCTGTACACCATCTTCAAAACAGCCACAGGCATACGGTTTTGGTTTTGTCACGAGGTAAACAATCCGGTATTTGCGAACTTTCGGCAATTGCGCCCGCTTTTGCCGTCAGAAATTCGTCTAGGGCCGATAAGATCTACGTTCGGAACATTCCGTCCATCAGGAATCAAACAAGGACAACTTCATGACAAGTACGATGCAATTGAAGAACCGGCAATTTCGACTCAAATCGAGACCAAGTGGTCGGGTGACCAAGGACAATTTTGATTTTGTCGAAGAGAGCATTCCTGAATTGGCGAAAGACCAGATTTTGGTTCGAACCATTTATCTCTCCCTCGATCCGACCAATCGTATTTGGATGAGCGATATGGAGCAGTACCTGCCGCCGGTTCAAATCGGTGAGGTGATGCGTGGTCTTGGAATTGGAAAGGTGATTCAGTCCAAGAATCCGAAATTCAAAGAAGGTTCATTCGTCAGCGGTGTGCTCGGCTGGCAGGAATATGTCGTGTCCGATGGTAGGGGCGCATGGCCTCTTACTGTTCTGCCCAAGTTGCCGGGATTGTCTCTGGAGATTATGGCCGGGGCCGCCGGTATGACGGGGCTGACCGCCTTTTTCGGTCTCTATGAAGTGGGCAAGCCGAAAGAAGGCGAGACTATGGTCGTATCTGCGGCAGCAGGCGCTGTAGGCAGCATTGTCGGACAACTCGGCAAGATCAGCGGACTGAGAGTGGTTGGTATTGCCGGTGGTGAAGAAAAGTGCAAGTGGCTGAAAGACGAGTTGAAGTTCGACGCGGCAATCGACTACAAACATCCAGACTGGAAGCAGCATCTTGAAGAAGCAACACCCAATGGCGTCGACATCAATTTCGAGAATGTCGGCGGAGAAATCATGCAAGCTGTATACAAACGCATGAATCTGCATGGCAGATTCGTACTTTGTGGTCTGATTTCCGGCTATAACGATACCGACGACAGCAAATCACGCATCTCGATTGCTCCTGCTTTGATGAAGCGCATCAAAATCGAAGGATTTATCATCACCGATTACGTTCAACGCTTTCAGGAGGCAGCTACCAAATTAGTCATGTGGATGGTTGCAGGCAAGATCAAGCATAGAGAGACGATTATCGACGGTCTTGATAAAGCACCTGAATCGCTCAATCTTCTATTTGACGGCGGAAATGTCGGAAAGCTGCTAATAAAGGTTTCTGAGCCCTAGTTTGCCTGCGCTCTCAGCATTGACTGAGCCAAATACTCGAAGGGGCGAAAATCTGTGTGCTGAAATCCCCAAAAAGGGGTGCTTACTTTCGCGGAAAGCATTAATATAGTGACAGTTTGTTGAAGTCGTCTTCCGGGAGAGGCATCATGGGAAAAGAGCAGAAGCAGAAGAAAGAAGTAAAAAAGAAGCCGGCTAAGACTCAGAAAGAGAAAAAGGCCGCCAAACAAGAGAAAAAACGTTCCGGCTCGTAATTGCAACCGTGTACAAGTTTCAAAGCCATAAGCTAGCGCCGTGTCGCAGCTTGTGGCTTTTTAGTCGACAAGAGGAATATGAGTCTGCCGGACTGTGCTTTCAGCGATCAAATTGCTTTAGAATAGCGGGCTGAAAGAGTTGGTTGCCTCTGGTTCCTTCTGGTATCTTCAATGCCCGGCGCAGCAATAATGTGGATTCGCGATGGCGTTCTGGTCAACAGAATGCATCTCAACCCTGTTGCGTTCGCTTTTGCATACTGGTTTTTCACTCCAAAGGAAAAACGCGCGCGCATCAGCATCGAGCGATTGATCAATTTCGGATTTACAAAGTCCGGCTTTTCCTGCGCCGATAAGATGTTTCTCTTCAATCAAGAGAATGATGACGCTTTGAGCAATGTTGATGCTGCTGCCGGCTTCTACAATGATCTGGCAACAGTCGCGGCCGAGTCTTGCTCTTACTTCGATGGAGCCGTAGAGCTGCTGGATGATCTGCACAAGGCCGGCGTGTATAGCTATATCACCTCTGCCGTCGAGCAGGAAGTTCTCGATAGATGGGCGCAGAGTCCGCAAGGACTTCTGGTCAGTCCCAAACTCATGGAGATTTTGGGCAGGAGACCCAACTTCTTCAAGGGCACCGATCACTTCGAGTATGTCACAGATACAGTCAAACCTGACGTCATCTACTATGTAGCCGACGCGGTTTCCGAATTGCTTACGGTGCTAGCCAATAAAGAAAGGTTCAAAATAGTTTCCGTCGGATTTTCATATTGCATAGATAAGCCTCAAGTGATGGAGGCGGTAGCGCTGGTGAAAAAAACGCTGGCTGGATTTCCGGCTGGAGCAGTTCCTTATTTTGAAGAATTGGATGTCGACGAGAGCAAGTTGCAAGTTCCGCAAGAGTATAAATTGGCCGATTCACTCAGAGGAGCCGGAGCAGATCATGTAGCCGGCGGCGATGCCCATGAGATTTTCTCCGGACTGAGACGTTATTTCGTGGAAAACGGGCTTCTGAAGCAGTAACTTGCCTTTTTTCGACGGTTCGAGCAGCTTCCCTGCTCGGTTTAATCTTCGTGACCAAATTCTGACCGTAAATTTCCTTAGAGTGCAATCACCCTCAACTTGCAGCTGCAGATTTCGCTAATCGTGATTTCCAGCACATGGCGTTGAGATTCGACTGTCCGGTTAACGCCTGCCGTAGCACAGTCTCGAACTAACTATTTACCGAGAGGAAACCTAAATGACATACGACAGTCCCCCACGCGGTGGAGAAGTCCCGACGCAACCTGCCAATCCTCAATTGAACCTGCTCGATGTGAACAACAATCGTAATTCCAATCGCAACGACAACCTCAATTCCAATCGCAATGATAATACATTGATCAACGCTCCGCGCCAGGATGTACGCGTCAACACCGGACCAAACATTTCCGATTCGCGCTCCAGCGCTGTTTCCGGATCGACATCGAGTGCCGATGCTCGTGGGGGCTCCGCTCAAATCCAGGACAATCGCAGCGAGAACGTCAGAGTATACGGCGGCAGTGCAACTGCTCCGAATGTATACGGTGCAGGTTTCTGCAGCGAAGGCGGAAGCACCGGCGTTTATGTTCTTGGTTTTGGTGTCAGTGGCGGCAAATCCACAATCAATCAAGAGTGTTTGAAGAAAGAAGATTTCCAGCGCACAATGCAACAGGTCTGCAAAGCAAGTGATGATCACGCGATGGTGGCATTGCAGAGTTTTCAACTAGAATTGCAAGCCGGAAATCAAATGGGCACCAACCCTTTTGCCCCAGGTGTCGGAGCCGGTGCGCGCAGAATCGCCAATGCCAAAGCCGAGGTCTCCCTGCAACTGGACAGCGTGTGCTCCACACTGGCAAACAGCGCGGATGCCACCATGGACTCGATGAAGAAATTGGGATTGGACAAACCGATCATTATTCCCGCTCAAACTAGCAATGCCGCCGACCAGCGCGTGATCGACGAAGCTGTAGCGCAGAAGCTCGAAGAAATCAACAATCGGGTCACAAGAGTGGAACAGAGATCTACTGAAGTCAATGTCACCACGATAAATGTGTTGCCTGAACCTCCTAAACCGGTTCATCGCCCACAACCTCCCAAGCCAGCAAAACCACCAGCACCGCCGGCAGAGGACTGCCCTCCCGGTGCAAAGAAAAAATAACTGGCGAGATTTGAGGAATTCCCGATGAGACATGTTGAATATTCTGGTGCCGAGTTTGATCGGCATCAGATGGACCGAGGTAACGAGCCAAACGGACTTGGTATTGAAGCTCTCAAGCTCCTTGACCAGAGAGCCGCACGAAACATAAACGAGAAAGACGGTTGGGCACCAGCCTCAGTCTTAGACTCTTCCGGTAAGAAAGTGTACGCCAGTTGGGCGGCGGAAATTCTTGATGCAAGACAATATACCGTGAGAGCCGGAGACAGTCTTTATCAGGTCGCCAGACGTTCTTTAGGTGTGACAGGCAAGCCTGATGCCACTCCAGCCGAAATAAAGCGCGAGATGCATCGGATTACCGAGTTGAATAAAAAGGAATTTCCCGAACTGAAAAAAGGACGTGTTTGCGAAGGAGCGACACTAATTCTCGAAGCACCAAAAGTCTTGCCTGCGAAGCAAGCTGAGGATACATCCGTTTCCCGGGCGGACGTATCGTCTGACTCACCGCCTCCGGCACGTAATGGGGATTGCGTGCCGAAGGCCAGGGTCGCAGTCAAAGATGCCGTTGTGCATGCTGAAAAATGCGACAACTTCGAACTTTTCGAAAATGGAATAGCGGTAGTAAGACCTGGTGCCGACGTCATCGTCAATGCCGGAGGTCGAGCTTTCGTATTCGGCGGCAAGGTATCTGCCCGAGTCGGCTCGAGCGTTATCGCTGTCGGTGGAGATGTAGATGCTCAGCCAGGATCCAGAGTTAGATATGTGACCGATACGCGAGCGACATTGAGGTAAGAGGCTCGCAAATTCCTGAACTTTTCTCTTTGCATACCAGCGTTCACCTGATACGCTTTTGCAATGCAAGAAACTATTCATGAATTCAAGCCGTATATCGCCTCGGAAGAAACCGTAAAGGAACTCACTCCCAGAGCAATATTGCTGGGTTGCGTTTTCGGTGTTTTGTTCGGCGCGGCCTCTGTGTATTTGGCATTGAAAGCCGGTCTTACAGTATCTGCTTCGATACCGGTCGCGGTTCTGGCAATTTCACTGGGAAGAAAGTTTCTCAAGACTACGATTCTTGAGAACAACATCATTCAGACCACAGCATCTGCCGGTGAATCAATTGCATCCGGCGTCGTTTTCACATTGACCGGTTTCCTTTTCCTCAGCCTTACGGAAAAAGGCGAAAGCGTCGGCGCTCCCTTTTTCGATTACTGGACGATTTTCATACTTGCAGCACTGGGCGGAATGCTCGGAACTTTGATGATGATCCCTCTGCGGCGTTCATTGATAGTCAAAGAGCACGGCAATCTTCCCTACCCCGAAGGCACCGCCTGCGGTTCGGTCCTGATCGCCGGAGAGAAGGGCGGAAGTTCGGCAAAGACCGCCTATCTCGGGCTTGGATTCGCGATGCTCTATGCGTTTTTCCAGCATGTCTTGCACGTCATTGCCGAGACGCCCACTTATGTGACCAAGCAGACCAACAAATTCTTTCCCTCTGCAACCGTCAGCGCAGAGATCACCCCCGAATATATGGGTGTCGGATATATCGTCGGTTTCAGAATTGCCGGATGCCTGGTGGCGGGTGGAGTACTCGCCTGGCTCGGACTGATTCCACTTCTGGCCGCGCTCGTGCCTATGGATATGATCGCCCAGCAGCTTGTAAAACTTGGATATCTGCAAAGTTTGACAGCCGTCGGCGGACCGGGCAACTGGGATCCGTCCGCTCACACTTTTGCCAATACGGCAGAAGCGGTGTACAGAGCCTATGTCCGCCAAATCGGTGCAGGCGCTGTTGCCGCCGGAGGATTTTTCACTCTTCTGAAAACAATTCCCACGATCATTTCTTCTTTCAGGGACAGCCTGGGTTCTTTCAAATCCGACGCGAGCCAGGGCTCGGTCTCGCGCGTAGACAATGACTTGTCGATTAAGACCGTTCTTTTCGGTTCCATCGCGCTTGTCGTGCTGATGGTCGCGCTGCCTCAGATACCAGGCGACTCGATTTTGCAGAAATTATTGATTGGGGTTCTGGTAATCATATTCGGTTTTTTCTTTGTCACTGTGTCCAGTCGAATAGTCGGCCTGATAGGCTCCAGCTCCAATCCGATTTCAGGTATGACTATCGCTACTCTAATGGCCACGTCGCTTGTCTTTATCGGCTTCGGCTTGACAGGGCATTTTTACGAACCGATGGTGCTTGTCGTCGGTGGCATCGTCTGTATCGCTGCCGCCAATGGTGGTGCCACGTCGCAGGATTTGAAGACCGGTTATATCGTCGGCGCCACCCCGCGCAACCAGCAAATTTGTCTTTTCGTGGGCGCAGTCGTCGCTTCTATTGTGATTGGCTTGACCGTAAAGATGCTCGATCATCCGTCGCCTGATATGTTGGCTAAAGGCATCGTTCATGCAATCGGCAGCGACAAATTTCCGGCCCCTCAAGGCACTTTGATGGCCACTCTGATCAAAGGGATGTTGTCTTTCAACCTTGATTGGAATTTCGTTCTGGTCGGAGTTTTTCTTGCCACGACAATGGAATTGTGCGGAGTCAATGCCTTGAATTTTGCCGTCGGAGCATATTTGCCTCTGTCTACGACACTGCCGATTTTCGTTGGTGGCGTGATCAAGAAATTCGTTGAAATCTCGGCCAAGCGCAAAGGCGAAGAGTCTGTTGACGATGAATTGGGCAGCGGCAGCCTTTTTGCTACGGGTCTGGTTGCCGGTGGTGCACTGGCTGGTGTGATTGTGGCATTGCTCTCCATACCCGAGCCCATTTACAAATTCTTGCAGTCCGTCAGTTGCGAGCATACCTTAACGCAAATGCTCTCAGATAAGGGGTTTCAACTTGTCGGCGTGTTTTTCTTTACTCTCATGGGCCTCGTGCTCTACCGAATCGCCACTGCCAAGACCGACGAACCACCAGAAGCTAAAGAGCAGCACGAAGCTGCCGCATAGTTTGTCAGGTCCGAAAAGAAGAAATCGGAACACCTGAGCAGGTGTCCCGAAAACTTAAATGCGTTAGAGTCTGATCACTACCAGATGAATTGAGCTTTTTGATCGCCGCTCACGAATTGAAAGCCGAACTGTTCAAATTCGCCGGGATCAGCGTTGAAGAATTCAACGACATGAACATCTTTTTTCGAGACCGGCAGCGGAGCGCCGACGGCACGGAAGAGTTCGATGGTTTTCTTTGTGTCCAGAGTTACTTGGGTGGAGCGGCGGTTGTCACCGTAGATGGATACGGAAGCCATCCAGCCTTCGTTGGCTTGACGCTTGATTTGAACGATTCCACGAACGCCTGCTTTGGTTGCCGTGATCATGATTGACTCCAGGTGCTTATTGGGTTTCAAACGATTGCGCGCCACGAATGAGGTGGCTGTTCTCTACTACATGGCAAAGAGGGGCAATCATAAGCCAGAACCTAATACCCGTATACATTTTAGGCGACCGGTGCTTGACAAACTTAATATTGTTGCAGGCAATGCCAGTTGAATGACGCAGATTCGACTGGCTGTCAAGAGCCCGAAAACGCTGTTTTTCATATGTCTTGAGGTGCGGGACCTCTGTTTCTGTTTACAACCGTCTGAAAGAAAGTATTAACTCTATTGCGGCATGACTGAATGCACGCAAGTCACTGCCAGAGATCCATCGCCCACCGCGAAACCTACGCGTTTAGTCGAACCGGAGCGAATATCTCCTGCGGCCAGAAGTCGAGGGACAGAAGTTTCCAAAGCACAGGGCAGGCGGTCTTTGAGCGACCATTTGCCGGACTGCGCTGCATCCGAGCCGGTAAGAATGAAGCCGTCGTCATCGCGTGCAACCGTATCCGGCAGCCAGGTTGCTCCTGGTTCTGCTCCAATGAATACGAAAACCGCCTTTACGTCTAACTTTCCTTCTTTGCCACTGGAATCGACGACATCGATATTGTCGATCAGGTATTCACCGCCATTGACCCGCGCAATCTTCGTGTTTTCGTGGATTTTGATGTTCTTGGTTGCTTGAATACGCTGGCAAAGATATTCAGACATGCTGGGTCCGAATCTGGCGCGACAGAGGACATGAACTGTGCGTGAAGGGCAGCATTCCGCAAGATACATGGCGGCTTGCCCGGCTGAGTTGCCGCCTCCGACGACAGCAACATCCTGGGTGTCGTGCAACATCACTTCTACATTGGTGCAAGCATAGTAAACACCTGCTCTTTCATATGCGGAAGCGTTGATGGCGTCCAGCTTTCTCCAGGTGACTCCGGTAGCGATGAGGACTGTTTTTGCACTGATGACGGCACCGCAGTCGAGTGTCAGCTCATGGGGATCGCGCTCCGTCTTTCCGGGTTTGAACTTTTCGACGCGAGTAGGCGCGATTAACTGCGCGCCGAATTTGACCATTTGAAGCACACCGCGCATAGCCAATTCCGTACCTGACAGTCCGGATGGAAAGCCGATGAAATTCTCGATTTTGGAAGAACCGCCCGCTTGCCCGCCTGGTCCGAGTTTGTCGAGAACCAGCGTATTCAATCCTTCAGATGCCGCATAGACAGCTGCTGCCAGTCCCGCCGGTCCGGCACCGACGATGGCCAGATCCACGCTTTGGCTCGGGCACTCATGCCATAGCCCGCATTCATGAGCCATATCTTGCAGGTCCGGGCGCACCAGAATGCTGCCATCCGGTTTTTGAACAATGGGAAATTCGCCGTACTTTTGAATTGCCGCCTTTCCAATATCGGTGTCTTTGTCGTACCAGGTGAAAGGCACGAAATTCTTATGCATGAATTCGCGCAAGAGAGTGGTGTCACTGCAGAGACCGCAGCCGATAATTCTGAATCCAATCTTGCCGGTTTGTGCCAGAAGCTCGCGCCGCATCTGAAATGCGACCAGAAGTTTTTCGGAAAGACGTGGAATTTTGATCATCACTTCTTTCAGGCGGTCGCGATGTACTCTCAGCAGGTGAGTTTTACCGCGAGCTACTCCGGTCACAATCGGCGGGCGCCTGATGATGATGTCGATGTCGCCTGAGAAGCCGCCCACTTCGTGAACAGCGACAACTTTATGATCGTCGCTCGGATTTTGAATTTCGAGCGCTCCGGATTTAACCACGAATAGGTCGGCATCGGCTTGACCGGCACGAAAGGCTTGCTCACCGTCTTCCAGGTAGGTGCAAACCGCCATAGGCTGCAGCAATTCCAACTCTTCTTGGGTAAGAGTGGGAAAGGCGTGCTCGAGTGTTGCTGTGACCATGTTTTTACCCCAAAGCCAGTGGGAGCGGCCGATGTTTGTGCCGACGGGTGGCTTTCCGGCCGCTTGTCACAGAGCATTATGACAGACCTAAATCCTCTTCGTGTGGACTTTCAGGTATCCAATCGGTTACTTGGGCGTTTCGAGAACACCAGGAGTGCAGCCGGTTTTCAGACGTTTTCGGATCGTTGATGGCAGGATCTGCCAAGATTCTTCTCTTGATAAGTAGATGTCTAAGCTATCTCTAGCTATGATATGCAGCTAGTTTTCCGTATCTTTGAAGAATATGCAGGAGATATCGCATGCTCAGTCCGTTAGCAGGCAAGCCCGCCCCTCGTGAATTGCTCGTCAATGTACCTCGCTTGATCACGACCTATTACAGTGAGAAGCCGGATGTGAATGTAGCCAGCGAGAAGGTTGCTTTTGGAACTTCCGGACACCGCGGCTCTGCCTTCAATCGAGCTTTCAACGAAGAGCACATTCTGGCGATCACCCAGGCAATCTGCCAGTATCGCAAAGAGCAGGGTATCAATGGACCCCTCTATCTGGGTATCGATACGCATGCCCTGTCGGAACCGGCTTTTGCCAGTGCCATGGAAGTCCTGGCTGCCAACGAAGTCAATGTCATGATCGATAAGGACCTCGGCTATACGCCGACTCCTGCAGTTTCACTGGCGATTCTCGCATACAACAAAGGACGCACCAGCGGTCTTGCCGACGGCATTGTCGTGACGCCATCGCACAATCCGCCTCAAGACGGCGGTTTCAAATACAATCCACCCAACGGTGGTCCGGCCGACACGAATGTGACCGGCTGGATAGAAAAGAGAGCAAACGAGTATCTTTCCAAGGACCTCGCCGGAGTGAAGCGCGTCGGTTTGCGTCAGGCGATGGCTGCTGCCACCACCCACAAATTTGACTATACCGATCTCTATGTTCGAGAACTTGCCTCGGTTGTCGATCTCAAGTCCATTCAAGAGTCCGGTATCAAAGCTGGTGTCGATCCGCTTGGCGGCGCCGGTGTGCACTACTGGGAAAAATTGATCGAAGTTCACAAGCTTCCGATTGAAGTCGTAAATCACGTTGTCGATCCGACATTTTCTTTCATGACAGTCGACTGGGACGGAAAAATTCGGATGGACTGCTCGTCACCATATGCGATGGCAGGATTGATACAGCACAGCAAGCGCTTCGACATCGCTTTTGCAAATGACACCGATCACGACAGGCACGGTATCGTCACCCCCAATGGTTTGATGAATCCCAACCACTTTCTTTCAGTGGCCATCGATTATCTATTCCAGAATAGAAAACAATGGCGCAAAGATGCAGCCATCGGAAAAACAGTCGTGAGCACGAGCTTGATCGATCGTGTGGCAAAGAGACTGGGCCGCAAGCTGATTGAAGTGCCGGTCGGATTTAAATGGTTTGTTGACGGCTTAATAGACGGTTCGTTCGGATTCGGCGGAGAGGAAAGTGCAGGAGCCTGTTTCCTGCGCATGGATGGCAGTGTCTGGACAACGGACAAAGACGGCATCATTCTTGCTCTACTGGCGGCAGAAATCACTGCCGTTACCGGAAAAGATCCAGGCCGGCACTACGAAGCGCTGACGGAAGAATTCGGCGTTCCTTTCTATGCGCGTATCGATGCTCCGGCCACGCCCGATCAAAAGGCCAAGTTGAAGAAGCTTTCTCCCGATGACGTTAAGGCGAAGGAATTCGCAGGAGAGGAGATTGTCGGCAAATTCACTGCGGCACCCGGAAACAACGAGGCAATCGGTGGGCTCAAAGTGACCACTGAAAACGGCTGGTTTGCCGCCCGTCCATCCGGAACCGAAGATGTGTACAAAATCTACGCTGAAAGTTTCAAGAGCGAAGAGCATTTGAAGCAGATTCAGAGCGAAGCTCAGGAATTGGTGACGCAGGTGCTTTCACCGACTGCCCAGAAGGCCTGACCGCTGACTCTATATTAAATCTCAACCTTCTGCGTTGGAACCCTCGGGGCTTTTTGCAGTCTATTCGTGAGAAGCCGGAAGCGGGGTTTATTTCCCCAGGGTTAAGGGGTTGGTGACCATGGGAATCAAGTTGGATCCGCAATACCTCAAACGGTATAAGGAAATTGCCGGATTGCTGTTGAAGTATGGCAATTCCGATCTCGTCAAGAATGCCGGCTTGGAAGAAGCCCTAAAAGATGATGAGAATTTATCGAAGCAAGTAAAGGGAACCGCAGAGGAGTTGGCCTCCGATTTGGAGCGGTTGGGGCCTGCCTACGTGAAGCTCGGGCAGATTCTCTCTACAAGGGGTGACTTGCTGCCGCCGGCGTATCTGCTCGCGTTATCCAGATTGCAGGATAATTGCGAGCCGTTCAGCTTTGCCGAAGTAGAGAAAATCATTGTCAATGAGCTTGGAGTCAAAATTTCCAAAGCATTTGCAGAATTCAACAGCGAACCTCTTGCGGCCGCTTCCCTCGGTCAGATTCACAAAGCCAAGATGCGTGACGGACGCGAAGTTGCAGTCAAGGTTCAACGCCCCTGTATTCGAGAGCAGATTCTGCAAGACCTGGAAATCTTTGCCGATGTAGCTGAGTTTTATGTCCTTCACACGGAGCTGGGAAAAAAGTACGAATTCGACGTCATGGTCGATGAATTTCGCAAGTCTCTTCTGGGTGAATTGGACTATCGCCAGGAAGCCCAAAATTTGGAAACGCTGAGAAGGAATGTCTCAGAATTCGAAATGATTGTGGTGCCCTACGCCATCGATGCTTTTACAACTTCCAAAGTGTTGACGATGGAATTTATCAAAGGCAAAAAGGTGACCGGCATCACCAATCTCGAGCGAACCGAGCTAAATGGAGGACCTCTGGCCGAGCAACTCTTCGCCGCTTACCTGAAGCAGATTCTTGTCGACGGCTTTTTCCATGCCGACCCGCATCCGGGCAATGTTCTGCTTACAGATGATGAGAAAAAGATCGGTCTTATCGACCTCGGAATGGTGGCGCGCTTGACTCCGCGCATTCAGAAACAACTCTTGCAGTTGGTCATCGCGATTAGTGAAGGCAGAGCTGATTCGGTTGCTAATATCGCGGTTGAAATTGGCGAGCCCAAGCCGAAATTCGACGAAATTACCTTCCGTCATAAAGTATCCGAATTGGTGCAAACCGATTTAGATGCAAATATCGCCAGAATGAAGGTCGGGCACGTAATTGTCGGTATCACGAAGGCTGCCGGTGAAACCGGCATTCGCGTGCCTGCAGAGCTGACGATGCTGGGAAAGGCGATGCTTCACCTGGACGAGGTGGGGCGCTCCCTTGACCCGAATTTCGATCCTAACGCATCTGTTCGCAGAAATGCCGGTCATATACTCGAACAAAGACTGGTCAACGAAATTTCGCCTGGGCATTTGCTCAATACTTTGATTGATGCAAAAGACCATCTTGAGAAATTTCCGCGTAATGTCAACAAAATTCTCGATCTGGTGGCACAGAATCAGCTCTCTATGAAAATCATCGATGAGCCGCTTCTGGTCGATTCATTTCAGAAAGTTGCAAACAGAATCACCCTGGGTCTGGTCTTGGCCGCACTTATCATTGGTGCTTCCAATTTGATGGCTGTCCCTACTAGATTTACGATACTCGGCTATCCGGCTATAGCTATTTTGCTTTTCACGATGGCTGCCGGTGGAGGATTTGCACTGGCGATTCAAATTGCCTTCTATGACCAGAAGCCTCAAAAACTAGGTGACCCCGATGTTGTCAGTCCGCTCATTCGGCGCTAGTTCGCAGTAGGTCACGATACGGTCACTTTAGCGATCAATAGTTTTTAGTGAGGACTTCCGCCTCATCGATACCGAATAATACTTGATTGGCGTGTCATGCTCGGCAGACACACGATCTTCACTTACCAGTCGTGTTCGAATCTATTGGCATATGATAGTTTCGCTCTATAAAGGGCTTTCAGAATTCACTGCGCCGGCCTCGTCCAAAACGGAAGGAGGCGAAGACAAATTTGCTCAGACGAGCGCTCCCAATTCACTGTTTGAGCGTGTCAATGCAGAGCAGAGCGCAACGGAAATAAAGCCTGCGGATGTGTCACCTCTCGGACAGAGCGTCAGTCACGCGCAAGCGTATCTAAGCGATGGTTATCGCTTGCATGAATTCAAGATAGACAATCTGGAATCTGATACCGGCAGCTCCCCTGCTTCTCGTCTTGCCGATCTTAATTCCGATGCATCCTCCCTCAATACCTCAGCGATACTTCCTCAAATTCAATTGGACTTCTCCTCTGACCAGCCGACTCCCAAGAGCGCGGCAACGACTTCGGCATAGTAATAGATTGAAAGAACGCTTAATCAACGGGCTTAATCTGTCGTCAATGTTCTATTCTTATCTTCCTGAAGGCAAATGCGCCTTGCGTAAGGAGGAGCTATGACCGCAGACGTTTACGAATTTACTGCAAAATCTTTGGACGGTAAGGATATCGAGATGACGCAGTACAAAGGAGATGTTCTCCTGATTGTCAACACTGCCAGTCAGTGTGGTTTTACCGGGCAGTATTCCGGTTTGGAACAATTGCACAAGGATTATGCCGGCAAAGGTCTGAAAGTCCTTGGATTTCCTTGCAATCAGTTTGGGGCGCAGGAGCCGGGTGATTCTTCCGAGATAGGCGCCTTTTGCCAGAAAAACTACGGCGTCGATTTTCAGATGTTTGAGAAGATCGATGTAAACGGCAAAGACGCTCATCCTCTCTATAAGTATCTGACGTCGTCCGCACCAGGAGTGCTGGGTACGGAAAACATCAAATGGAATTTCACCAAATTTCTTGTCGGACGCGACGGAAAAGTTTTTAAGCGCTATGCACCTCAAGTCGAGCCAAAAGAGATGGCCAAAGACATTGAGCAATTGCTGGCCCAATAGCTTTATTACGAGCGCAGGTTTTCGACAAAGGTGCCCATTCTCGAAAGAGCAAGCTCGAGCTTCTCTACACTGGTGGCGTAGGAGCAGCGGATATGTCCGTCTCCGCCTGCACCGAAGGCGGTGCCCGGTACAACTGCCACGTGCTCTTCCAGCAGCAAGCGCTCGGCAAATTGTTCTGCGCTCAGCCCGGTAGATTTTATGGAAGGAAATGCATAGAAGGCGCCGAGCGGCATATGGCATGTAAGACCAATTTTGTTCAAGCCGTCGACTATTAGTCTGCGCCGCTGCCGGTAATGTGCCACCATCTCTTCCACTTCTCTTTCTGCATGTTTGAGCGCTTCAACCGCCGCTATTTGTCCTGTGATGGGAGCGCACAACATCGTGTAAGAATGAATCTTCATCATCATTTTGAGAATTGGTTCGGGCGCGCAGGCATAAGCGATTCTCCATCCCGTCATCGCATGCGCTTTGGAAAATCCGTTCAAGAGCACGGTAATTTCGCGCGCGCCGGGAACAGATGCGACGCAAGTGTGAATTCCTTCATAGGTCAAGCGATCATAAATTTCATCAGAGACGACATACAAACCTCTCTCTCTTGCGAAGTTGATGATATCGACAATCTGTTCGCGGTTGAGAACCGCTCCTGTAGGATTGGAAGGATAACCCAGAAGTATCGCTTTGGTTCGCTCTGTGCAGACGGCTTTCAGCTGCTCGGCGGTGACCGCGAATTGCGCCTCTGCGTGAGTTTCTACACCAACGGGGACTCCGCCTGCAAGCGAGACACAGGGACGGTAAGAGACGTAGCATGGCTCCGGAATCAATACTTCGTCGCCGGGGTTGAGCAATACTCTCATTGCCAGGTCCAGCCCCTCGGAGACACCCACTGTGACCAGAATTTCGCTTTCGGGGTTGTATTCCACTTTGTATCGCTTGTTCAGATACCGCGATATCTCTTTGCGTAATTCCAATAACCCGTAATTCGACGTATAAGTAGTCTGCCCTCTTTCAAGAGAGTAAATAGCGGCTTCGCGTATCGACCAGGGCGTGACAAAATCGGGTTCGCCGACACCAAGCGACACCACGTCTTGCATCGACGCAGCTATGTCGAAGAACCTTCTGATTCCTGAAAATGGAACTTCGAGCGCCGTTTTGGAAAGAGGTTTGAGAGACAGACTTTGGCTCATGGATCACCTAAGGCGACACTACCAGTCTTTGGTCTTGCTCTGATTCGAAAAACAAGGCTCCATCCTCTTTGTAGCGTTTCAAAAGGAAATGAGAGGTCGTTCCTGTCACACCGTCGATAGTGGCAAGTTTTTCTGCGACAAAAGTTGCCAGTTCTCTGAGATTCGGTGCTTCCACCACGACGCGCAAATCGCTGCCGCCGGAAACAAGCCAGACACTCTGTACTTGCGCGAAACGCGCGATTCTGCAGGCTACGGCATCAAAACCTACGTCTCTTGCCGGTGTTACCTTCACGTCGATGAAGGCAACCACTTTCTCGCAGCCTGTCTTTTCCCAATCGATAACAGTGTGATATGTCTTGATTACGCCGCGCTCTTCGTAATCAAGGACAGCTTTCCTGACCTCTTCCACCGACCGCCCTGTCATTTTGGCGATTGTCTCTGAAGGAGTGCGGGCATCCCTGGCCAGGATGGTTAAGATCTCGTCCGGAACTTCGTTTGGCATGCCGGAAGTCTACCATTTTCGCCGATTTGATGGGTGAAAGCCGAGTTGTGGGGAGCCTGGTAAAATCATTAACGCATCAAGATTGATGGACAGTCTTGGCAAATTAAACCGCCGGGTGTATCGATGGAAGGCGAAATGGAAGGCTCTGGCGGCAATGCCCGAGACGGGGAGGTTTTCACAATCGGACATTCCAATCACTCGATTGAGACTTTTCTTGAACTTCTTGAAAGGTTCCAAATCGAGGTTTTGGTCGATGTTCGAACCAATCCGTTTTCGCGTTTTTCCAGGCAATTCAGCCATGACCTTTTGAAGGCATCGATTATCAATGCCGGACTTAAATATCTGCATTTGGGTAAAGAACTGGGCGGAAAGCCTAAAGAACCTGAATTTTACGATGCCGAAGGGCATGTCGATTATGCCAGTATCGCCCAATCGGCGCGTTTTTCAGAAGGTATCGAAAGGCTTGTCGCCGGTTGCCGAAAGTATCGTGTTGCAATTATGTGTGCCGAGGAAAATCCTTCTGAATGTCACAGAAGACGCTTAATAGGTCCTGCTCTGGCTAGCCAGGGAATAGTGGAAAAACATATCCGAGGCAATGGAGAATTGTGTTTGGAAAGCGAGCTCAAGCAAGACGAGAAGAGTTTGTCCGAGCAGTTCGAACAATTGACTCTCTTTGCGCAACCCTCGGCTGACAAGCCGTGGCGCTCCTCTCGTCCTGCAAAAGGCAAGCCTTGAACAGGGGAAGAAGATCTGTACGGGGAGTAGTCAGGCATAATGTCCCTCACTTCTGAAATCGAATGGACTGACGCGACCTGGAATCCAGTTACCGGTTGCACGAAGATCAGCCCCGGTTGCGCGAATTGCTATGCCGAAACTTTTGCCGAGCGGTTTCGCGGCGTTGCCGGGCATCCTTATGAACAGGGCTTTGACTTGCGCATCTGGCCGGAACGGCTTGTCTTGCCGCTTTCCTGGAAGAAGCCCAAGCGTATTTTTGTCAATTCCATGAGCGATCTGTTTCACAAAGACGTCCCGGTCGAGTACGTGAAGCAGGTGTTCGACGTGATGAAAAAGGCTCACTGGCATCAGTTTCAAATACTGACAAAACGACATGAGCGGCTTCTGGAAATGGATGCGCAGCTGGAGTGGGCGCCCAACATCTGGATGGGCGTGAGCGTCGAGAGCCGAGATTACGTTCATCGTATCGATTTCTTGCGCAAAACCGGCGCCAATATCAAATTTTTGTCTGTCGAACCGCTGCTCGGTCCGATTGAAGATTTGAACCTGGATGGTATCGATTGGGTGATTGTGGGCGGGGAATCAGGGCGCCGCGTAAGACCACTGCAGCCGGAGTGGGTAGGGTTGATCCGAGATCAATGCCGGGCTGCCGGTGTGGCATTCTTTTTCAAGCAATGGGGCGGGCACAATAAGAAGAAGGCAGGCAGAATCTTTGAGGGCAGAACCTGGGACGAGATGCCGGATGGCACTCGATGATATGCTTTACGGTCGGCGCCTCGTGGTGAGACTTTGAGGAGAGACTTTATGCATAAGCAAGATGCTTCAGCCAGGAAAGTATTGCTGGCGTTGACCCTGGTTTTGGGCGTTTTCATGATCTCGCCTGCTATGCAAGCAAAAGACAAAGAGGCAACGGGGGCCGCGCTGCCCAGTCCCGATTCGGTCAAGCCCGGCTCCGGCTATCCAAAAATTGAGCTGAGCGCTGAGGCTCTCGAGAAGCGCGCACAAGAAATCGATGAGAAGCGCAGAGAATTGGACGCCGAGCGCCGGGCCCTGGAGGAGCGCCGTCTGAATCTGCAAGAACCTCAGCAGAAGCTCGATGAGATCAGGTACAAACTGCAAGAAGAGCGACTGAATTTAGACAAGCAAAGATCGCAACTGGATCGATTGCGCGCCGAGCTTGATGAAAAATGGAGGCAAACCGACTTTCAGCGCCTGCCACTGGACAAGCAGCGTCTGGAGATCGATGTGGCCGGACGCAAGCTTGAATTACAGAGGCTGGAGCTCGATCGCCAGAGAATTGCCATCGAAGAGCAGAGAAGAGCGCTCAGAGAAAAACAGCAGTAGATACATTCAGCTCAAGGCCGAAATCAAATCGGTGGGGCTGTTCCAAATTTTGATCGCCGGTGTTTCTCTTTCGTGGCTGAGGACTGAAATCGTGCTGGTATCCAGCATGAAGTGCTTGCCCTCTTGCGGCTTGAGCTCGAGCCAGGTGGCTGTGAGAATGCGCAAAATGTGTCCATGCGCAAAGACGGCGACTTTTCCTCCGATACCGGTGGCGGTATCAATTACATTTTTACAGCGCTCTGCCGCCTGCGCGAGCGTTTCACCACCGTCCGTCGGATGAGTCCAAACCGTCCACCCCGGCACTTCTTTTCTAATTTGCTCGGTGGTCAAGCCCTCATAATTTCCATAGTGGAATTCGGACAAATCGGCACAAATTCGCACATCCTTCATTCCTGCCAGCTCAGCGGTTTCCCTCGCTCGTGAAAGGGGGCTAACTAAAATTGCCGAGAAGTCAATGTGAGCGATGGCATTCCTTAGAGCCCGCGCCTGCTCGCGCCCGGTGTCCGTAAGAGGAATGTCGGTGCGCCCCGTATGCTGCCCCAGGCGAGACCAAGCTGTCTGTCCGTGCCGAAAGATATAGAGTGTTACAGGCTTTGAGCAGTTGTCCATGAGGCTCCCTGAGGCTATATGACTGCCCCGTCGCATTCTATGAGATCCGCTTGCTAGTTTACTATGCTGGAAGAGCGGTAAAATAAACGGCTATGCAAATAGTCAATATTGCCGCTTACAAGTTTGTCGGAATTCCAGAGCCGGCTGCGTGGCAGCCCCTGCTCAAGGAGCGCTGTGATGCACTTCAATTGAAGGGCACGATTCTGCTTGCTTCAGAAGGAATCAACCTCTTTCTTGCCGGCAGCCGTGTTGCCATAGATCAATTCCTCGAGTATTTGCAGGCTGATGATCTTTTTGCCGGTCGATTCGCCGAACTCGATGTCAAAGAGAGTTTTTCCGCCGACCAGCCCTTTCGAAAAATGGTCGTGCGCATAGCCGCTGAGATCATTACTATGCGTCATCCCATGATTCAGCCTGAATCATGCCGCGCTCCCCATATCGACGCCCGGACCCTGAAAAGGTGGCTTGACGAGGGACGTGATGACGAAGGTCGCGAGTTGCTTATGTTAGATACGCGCAATGACTTCGAAGTGGAGATGGGAACCTTCGAAAATGCACTTGATCTTCATATCGAAAAATTTAGCGATTTCCCGGATGCAATATCCAAAACTATGGATCAGTCGGAAAGTCGCTTGAGAGATAAAACGATAGTTTCCTTTTGCACGGGCGGTATTCGATGCGAGAAGGCCGCTCTGTACTTGCAGGAGAAAGGACATCCCAAAGTGCTGCAGCTTGACGGCGGAATTTTGCGTTATTTCGAGGATGTTGGCGGCGCTCACTGGCAAGGCGAGTGTTTCGTGTTCGATGAAAGAGTTTCGCTTGATCCGGCTTTGAAAGCGAGCGGTAAGACTCTTGCTGACCGTCGCGAGAAGAAAGTGAAGAAATAGGAGGCGCTTCTTGAAGCTTCGAATTTTTTGCTCGGTTTTCGCCCTGAGTTTAATCTCGTCAATTCCAATGTCGCTGCTCCCGGCTTCTGCAGTAGAAAAGGTTTCTGCTTCTCCTGGTCTTACTGTGAGCGGGCGCAGCTCGTCCAAAGCTGCCAGAGAAATTGCTGCTCTTGTGGCTCGTCAGGAAAAGGCCTGGAACAGAGGCGACCTTGAGTCTTTCCTCAGCGAATATTGGAAATCAGCCCAAGTCACTTATGTTTCCAACGGTTCGGTCAAACGCGGATTTCCTGCCATTCGCGAGCACTACATTAGCCGCTATGGAAACAGTAAGGCTTCTATGGGTCAATTGCGACTGTCTGATCTAGAAGTGAGCGATGTAGGTGCCAGGCATGTCTTATGCATTGGTAAATTCACAGTCATCCATCATGCTCATGTCCCGATCTATGGCAGATTCAGCCTTCTTTTCGTGAAGACGAAGGAAGGATGGAAAATTATGTACGATCACAGTTCGCAGTGAACGTACCCTTATTCCTTTTTTGAAGCTGACTCTTTTTGCTTTTCTGCGTTTTTCTTGCACAAGGCTGAGCGGAATAATTCTACCGTCGATCGCTTTATATGATTGATCGTTTGCTGCAGAGGATTGAGACCCAGCACGCGATAAACGTCATAAAGTCTAATAAGGAAGAAGCGCGTCTTCATTGCGCAATACACTTTGTCTTCTCGTGCTCCATCCATTTCCGGTCTGTACTTGAGTTTGTGACGGGCCAGATTTTTGAAATTGTAGAGAAAGTTGGCGCGCTCGAATGCATATTTGAAATGGGCTTTCAGCAATTTGCTGTGTTTGAATTCTTGCGAATCATCCACTTTCGCCAGTGGTGAAAGACCCAGCGACAGGTCTCTTTTGCCCTCTTGTTTGAATTTTTCTATTGCTTCAAGGATGATGAAATCAACAATGGAATATGTTCGCTCCAAATTTGTGCGCAAGTGGTTGGCTATGTATCCGACGACTTTGCCGTCTTCGTACATCGGATCGAATATGACAAAGCCGACTACTTCATTATCTTTTATTGCAACGAATTTTCTGACATCGATCTCGTCTACGAAGACGACCGGGCGCACGATGAATTGCATCTCGTTGTCGCTGATCACTTTTTCCTTCATCCAACCGTCGCTGATTTTTTTGAATGATTTCAGCATCGCATCGTCGACAGCGTCAATTTCAGCGACGGTAAGATTGTCCTTCTTTGCTCCGTTGCGAGCATTGCGCAATTGCTGTTTCTTATTGCCGACCGTATTGAATTTTTGAATTTCGATGACTGTTTCAACACCCAGCTCGTTGACGGTAAATCCCATTTCGTTGAGGACTTTCCCCGTATCGTGTGAGATATGCAAGAAAATTGGATCGCTCTTTTCCTTCATGAACTCTTCAATAAGAGCCCTCAAATTTTCCCTGCTGCAGATAGGATCGGCCAATACACAGACCGAATTAGGACCATCTCGCAATGGAGTGTAGGCAATATAGCCAAGCTGAGGATGCATGAAATATTGCAAGCCCTTTTGCAAGGACGAATAAGCAAGTGAGCCGTATCCATGCTGCTGGAGCTTTTCGATTCTGAATTTCGCCGTTTCAGTGCTGTTCTTTACGGCGCTCAGAGCAGTCTGGAGCTTCTCTTGATTGGCCTTCATGGCTTTCAGGGTCATGCCCAGCTGGCCTCTGGTGAACTTCAAGGTTGGAGGCGAGGTCACCGCTGTCTTCTTTTTGTCATCCACTTAACAAAACCCCTTTTAGGATGTCCCATTCAACTCAATGCAGTGTCGCCCGCAGATTTGCTCGAACGATATTGTCCGAGACCCTGTCAGTTCCTTGTAAGCCCTCACACTACTATACAACAGCCGAAACTTAGAATTGCCCGGTTGTCGGCAATACCTCCAGTTGCTAAGAGGAGTTTTGCGGCCATGTCGCCCATAATGGTCGGGGGGATTTTTGCCGTTTCAGAATACAATTGATGAGTTTCCCGCAGCCTTCCGAACCAATGGCCTGTACTTTCACCAAAATTCGCTCATTCCAGGCTCTCGTCATTGCCTTTACCTGGGCCGCGTGTTCTTTCTGCTGCAGTCCGGGCTGTTATGCGCAGGACGCGGTCTGGTCGTCTATGTATGACGTAGCCTCAAAGGCTTTTCAGGACGAAGATTATGCCCGGGCCGAAAAATTGACTCTGGAAACTGTCGAGGAAGCCGAGTCCTTGCCGAAAGATGGCAATCAACTCGTTAAGACTCTAGCTTTGCTTTACAAGATCTACTCGGCCGAAAAGAAGCAAATCGATGCTGATAAGGTTGCCGCCCGCATAGAATCGCTGGGCGGATACAAGGAAGAGCCTGCCAAACAAGAGATTCGCAAAGCCGCAAGAAAAGCCGACGAAAAGTCGTCGGACGAAAGCGCCAGCCCAAATTCGCAAGACAACGCTTCGAAGCCGGAAGCAAAAATCGAAGCGGCAGCCGATCGAAAGGGTGAGAGCAAAACTGATGTGAAAAGCGGTGAGAGCAAGGGGCTGCTCAGAGACAAAAAAACAGATCCTCTGCAGTTCGAGGTCTCTACAAAGCCTGACGGTAAAACTGCAGATACCCCGCCCAAGCCTGCTGCCAAGGGTGAAGAGCCGGAGTTGAACATTGAAAAAGAATTGAGAGATTCACAAGTCGCTTCATCTGCAGTCAGTCAAATCAAGACCGAAGGAAGCGTTCAGACTTACAAGTTGAAAGAAGTTATGAAGCTTGAAGGTCATATGGGTTGGAGCAAATGCGTCGATATTTCACCCGATGCTACTCAAGCACTCTCCGGCAGTGCAGACAATACGATGCGACTGTGGGATCTCACTACCGGCAAGGAAATTCAAAAGTTTGAAGGTCATGATGAGCCGGTCAATAGCGTGGCATTCTCTCCTTCTGCCGACCGAGCCCTGTCGGGCAGCAGCGATAAGACTGTGCGCCTCTGGGATCTCGAAGCCGGAACGGAAATCAGAAAGTTTCTCGGACATGGAAATCTTGTTACTTGCGTCGCTTTTGCGCCGATCGGACCATTGATCGCCTCGGGTGGTTACGATGGAACGGTTCGGATCTGGGATACTCAGACGGGCAAGGAAGTAATGAAATTGGAGGGCAATCTGGGAACAGTCAAGTGCCTTGCCTTTACTCCCGAGGCCGACGAAATCATTTCCGGTGGCACCGATAAGTTGCTGACTCTGTGGAATGTGAAGACCGGCAAAAAGTTGAGAACGTTTTCCGGACATTCCGCGGAAATTGCCACTGTCTCGATTTCCGATGACGGAAGCAGAGTTGTTTCGGCCGGGCGCGATACTACGGTGCGGACCTGGGATATTGATTCCGGCGAAGAGTTGAAGACCATGACCGGTCACACCAATTGGGTCGTAAAAACCAGATTCATATCTGTCGACAAAGTCATATCGGGCAGTCTCGATAAGACCTTCAGAATTTGGGATGTAGATGAAGGGCGTGAAGACAGAATCTTCAACCTCCAGCATTTCGGCATGTGGAGCTTGGGTTTTTCCGAAACCGGCGATAAGGCGATTACCGGCAGCGACGACTTCACGCTGCGTGTCTGGCAGATGAAGTAGTGGGAATTACCTTTTGCGTTTTACAGGCGTACCCCTGACTGCTTTTGCCGGTTCGCCATCGCCGGCAGCACTTCGTTTTTCATGATCGGGCAGCTCTACATTGCCGATGCCTTTTATCGGGTGGGCCGGCGGCACACCAATAATCAAATCATCGCCTTCCCATTTGCTTTTCATGACCGGGTTTTGCAAGACGCCCCGGTCGCGCATGACTTCACGCTGAACCTCTTCGTTCAGGTATGAGAAGGCCTCGCCCAGTTTTGTCATCTTGCCGTTTTTTCTCAATCCTTCAATGAGGTGTTTTGTAAACACACTGCCCTGGTAGCGTTTCGATTCCCAGGAGCGCTGTTCGGGACTGCTGGAAGAGAGCACTAGCTGACCGGTTCCTTGAACGATCGAGTCGACATTGACGTTGGCAGCGCGTGCCAGTCCTTTCGAACTGGGCGCCGCATTTCCACTGTGGCAGGCATCCAGCAGAACCATGACGCGATCGCAATGCACTCGCTCTTTGATGATGCGGGACAAATCCTGCATGGCTATGCCGGTGACATAGAGGTCGTTGACGTCAGTATCGTGAGCGACCAGGTAATTGACACCACCTACGTCCAGGCTTGACGGGCTGCCGTGGCTCGAGAAGTAGATAACAACCAGATCATCGGGCTCCGCAACGCGAGGCAGCCATTTGTTGCCCAAAAGTGAAAGAATATTGGCGCGTGTTGCAGTGCTGTCCGTGAGCAGCTGAACGTGATCCGGTGCAAAGTTTTTCTCATTGACGAGGAAGTCGTAGAAATCCTTCGCGTCTTTTGCGCAGTAATGCAGATTGATGCTGGAATCTTTGAAATTGCTGATGCCGACTATAAGAGCCCACTTGTCTCTAATCGGCTTATTGTTGCTTGACTTTTGAGAAGGAGAAATCGCAGCGGCTGCCGCTTCTTCCACGTTGTGCGAGACTACTACGGGTTCGGCGCCCTGGTTTTGCTGAGCCAATTCCTCCTGCTGCGCAGCACGTTTTCTCTTCTTGAATGATTCAATTGCGCGCTCTGCTTTGCGCGATAATTCACCGGCTAAGGAGCGTTCGTTCATGCCGGACACGGCTCTGGCCATGCGCGTATCTACAAGGATGGCTCCGGCTTCCTCTTGATTGGAAGATTGAATCAGTACTTTGGCGCAATCTTCCAGATTGAAGATGGCAAATTTCTGAGTTCCGTCGGCGCTGTTTTTCAGCTTTGCCATAGCGGTGCGGAAAAGTGCTTCCGCTTTCGTAGGCTGGCGTTTTTTCAGATAGACACGACCCAGCATCATGTAGCTGTAATACAACTTGGGATCATTCTTGCTCATTTGTTTTTCTTTGATCCCGAGTGCGCGTTTTTCCAGCGCTTCAGCGGTATCGGCGCTGTTTTCACCCAATTCGATCAGAGCCGCTTGTTCCAGAAGATCTGCCAGTGCCAGATCTTTTTCAGCTTTAGCTTCTTTGGCGCTTATCGCTTCTTGAATTTGTTGCCTCTTATTTGCGACATATTGGGCGCCGAAATTTTTTGCCTCGCCGATGTCGGAGACTGCGCCGCTGCTGTCGCCTATGGCCAGACGAGCAATGGCTCTGTTATAAAATCCTTCGGCTGTCTTTTCCCCGTTCAATGCCGCGTCGAGATCTTTCTGTGCGTTGATGTACTCTCCTTGAGCTACATAGGCGGCGGCGCGGTCCATGAGCGCGGGACTGTATTTGGGGTTGAGTCGTATGGCTTCGCTGAGGTCGACGATTGCGCCTTTGGTGTCTCCTTTGCCAAGTTTCAATTTGCCCAGGTGATAGCGAGTCGTTCCTTCATCTGCTTTCCATGCCGATGCTTCTTGCAGATCCGCTATCGCTTTGTCGGTTTCACCCAGCTGTGCATAAGCGAGTCCACGCTGCAGATAATAATCGCCGTTCTTGCGGCTGCCTTTCAAATTTTTGGTGTAATAGGCAATGACCTGCTTGAAGTTCTCATCAGCGGAACCCTTGCTTCCTTTTTTCAACTGCACTTCGGCCAGTTGAAATCGCAAGGCCGTCGCACCCGACTTGTTCTTCTTCAGAAGATACTCGTAATCTTCGATCGCTCCGTCCAGGTCATTTGACAGAGCTCGGCAATCCGCTCTTTCCTTGACTGCGTCAAACGAACCGGGGTCGAGCTTTAAGGCTGTCGTATAGTCGTTGATTGCCTTTTGATAATCGCCGATCTTCTTATAGGCAGCAGCCCTGTTGAGCAGCGCTGTCGAATTTTTTGGACTTAAGCGCAGTGCCAGGCTGTAGTCCTCAATCGCCGGCGTGTAATCACTCTGTTTGGCGTGTAGCTCGCCGCGCTTTATGAAAGATTCGACTACATTCGGATTAATCTTGATTGCCTGGTCGTAGTCCGCCAGCGCGCCATCATAATCCTTGAGTTCCGACCTGGCGGCGGCCCTGTTTAAGTAAGCCTCGTAAACATTCGGGTTGTCTCTCAGCACTAATGTGAAAGATGCAACAGCGCTCTCATAGTCTTTTTTGACCATCTGATAGAGCCCACGAGTCAAATCTTTCTGATAAGTTTTGGAGTCTGAGAATGCCGGTTGGGTTGTGAGCGTTAAACCACTTAGCAGGCAAAGGCTCAAAGCCAAGCTGGCTACACCGATTCGGTAGAAATCCTTCACTTTAATGCCCCGCACTGAAGGTATCTAATATCGCGTCTAATTCTGATTCCTGGCTTCTTATTCCCCAAAACAGGCTTCGTTCAACCGGAAATCAGGCGACATTCCGGGCTATGGTCTTTTCGGCGTGGAAAAGAGACAGGCGCAGGCGAAAGTAGTGGCAGAACCGACCAGAATCCTGAATGGGAAGGCTATCTGGGGAATCACGAGGGGGGATTTCATTGCCATTAGGTGAAAGAACTGCTCGGGCAGTCCGGAAAAAATAGCCACCGTCATCGCGCCGACTAACATTGCCGTCAGATTGCCTATATCGTTGCCTCTATTTTTTGTCAGCAACCCAACCAAAAAAATCCCCAGCAAGGAGCCGTAGGTGTAGCCAAAAATTCCCAGCACAATCGGGATTATTCGAGAATCCGGATGTTCAATCACAAAGTAAGCTGTCGAGGCGGCAACCAGTATCATCAGTGCGGCAAAAACATAGGTGAATTTCCTAACCACTTTCACCGCTTCTTCGCCTTCGAGATCTTTTGCGTCGGAAGAAGGACTATGCCAGTCTCGCGTGTAGCTCGTAGCTAGAGCATTGAGAGCCGCACTCAAAGAACCCATCGATGTTGCGAAAATACCTGCGACCAGCAATCCGCGCAACCCGACCGGCAGGTGTTTCAAAATAAAATATGCAAACACCTCATTTGTTTTTTCCGGCAGCGCCGGATCGTGATTCGCTTGAAAGTAGATACTCATTAGAATGCCGATCGTCAAAAATATGAATCCGATCGGCAAGTCCGCCAGCCCAGATAAAACCAGAGACAATCGGCTCTTTTTGTAGTCCGGCGCTGTCAGCATGCGTTGAACCATGTCCTGGTCTGTGCCATGCGTGGCAAGCGTCGTGAAGGTCATGCCCAGAAGCGCCGCCCAAATTGTATACTCCGAGGTAATCACGCTGTGAAGATTCTCAAAAAGCGAAGCACCGGGAGTGGTGCCAAGGGCAAACAGCGAAAGCTGTCCGCTGTTCACTAGTTGGTTGAGAACAGTTGATTGTCCTGCCCTTTGTATCTCAATGAGAAGCATGACGATCGCACCGACAGCACCTGTAATCATGACTGTCGATTGAATGCAGTCTGTCCAGATCACTGCTTTGATTCCACCCATGGATGTGTAAATTGCAGTAAGTATAGTGATCAGAATTATCGAACCCAAATACATGGCGAATTGTTCTGCATGACTGGCTCGAGCGCCGGTCATGATGCCGTAGCCGACGGCCAATACGATGGCCGCGACATATAGACGCGTTCCGGAAGCCAGTGTGCGCGTGAGCAAGAAAATTGCCGATGCTGCTTGTCTGGTTTTCTTGCCGAATCGCCATTCGAGGAATTCGTAAATCGAGAAAACCTTGAGTTCGTAGAAGGGTTTTATGAAAAGGAATGCAACAATGACACGGCCGATAATGGTGCCGAAAACCAGCTGTAAAAACGTGTAATTGAGTAGTTTGTATCCTTCTGCCGGTGTGCCCAGAAAAGTAGCGGCGCTTGTTTCGGCAGCTACAATCGAGGCTAATACTGCCCACCACGGGATCGCTCTGCCGCCCAGAGCAAAGGACTCAAGAGAACTTTCTTTCTGCGCGAATTTAAGTCCAACATACATGACTGCGCCGAAGTACGCAAGTACGACTGCGATGTCTATGGCAGTTTCAAATTCTGAACTCATTGAGACTCTGACTGACCAAGTGTTTGCCTATTCGAAATCGAATAGTAGCACTCTCTTGCTGCCGTTAGACTCGCCTTATCCGGATTTAGATACTAAAATCTCGGTACTCTATTTCTGCAAGATATGTTGCGAGGGCAGCCAATTTTCCACATAGATCAAGTCGAAGGCTGTGACAAAGGAGTTTAAGGAGAGTGTTGTAGAGCCGTCCGCATTGCGATGCGTGGGGTCGGAAAAGCTGTCGGCAGTGTTGTCCCTCAGTGGATCGCTGACGGTTACACGGCTGTTTCTCTGGTCGAAATTGACGATACCGCAAACAGCACTTTTCGAGATGAAACGGTTGCCGGACATTCGCGGGCTGTTACGCACTCCTGCGGCAATCATTAGGCGTCTTTGCTTGAAAGTGTCGCGCATATAATTATTCAATTCTGTGAGCTGCATTTGGGTGGTTTGAATCCAAATCCCGCTTTGCCCGTTCATCAAATTGCAGATGCGCTCTACCGACTTGAGATGGTCTGTATCCGAGCTTGCTGTATGCTCGATTTGATATTGTCTGTATGCGTTTTCTATGACGGCCATCCAGAATCCGAATTTGCTGCCGTGCAGATATTCAGCCAGGCAGCTGCTTGTCGGAGTGCATACTGTGACAGGGTGGTTTGGGTCACCTGGAAAAGTGACCCTGTATTTCCCCTCGCCCGTTTGGCAAATCATGCGCACGATGAGGTGCGGACATTGAACAATAAGCGATTCGTAGATTGCATGGAAAGTAGCTAATTCAGCGTCGCAGCTGCGATGTTTAATCGCTTGGGGAAGAATGCTTTCCAGTGGATTGCCAGGATCTATAAAGAGCGTCCTGGTCGTGGTCTCGTTTTCTTGCCAGCACTCATCCGAGCCCCAGCCGGCAATCTTTATCTGACCGACGAGCTCTCTTCTGTATCCGTCTTTGTAATGCTGAACCAAATCGGCTCTGGTCAGATAGCTTGCTTTACCCACCAGACCTGGGCTTTTACATTCGTATTTCCTGAGCAATTCTTCGTACATAGTTTGCAGAATTATTTTGGAAACACTGTCACGCGCATGTCTCTTGTCATAGGCAAGGCGAATTTGATTGATGTCGACAGCACCGCTGCCGGCAATATCGAATTCATCGAAAAGAGTCCTTACTATGGTCAAGGTGTGCGGCGGTGCAGAACATCGCGATTCTTGCTCATTCTTTGTTGCTTCGTCGAAGCCGAGAATGTCGTCGATCGTAATGCCGGAACCCTGCCGACAGAGAGCATGACGCCTGGTGGCACAGATGGCGTCGTAATGCGTTTGCAGCATGGAAATGAGCTGAATTGCATCTGCTTGCTGCCAAATTTGACGAGCCGCCTTCTCCAGCTCTTCTTTGCTCAAGCTTGAATCTTTATTCTTGTCTACACTGGAGAAAATTGCGAACAAGGTGCGCTTTAGATCGAATCCGTCAGTGAATGGTGTCCAAACGACAATGCGTCCGTTCAGCGTGCAAGTTTGAATCACACCGGCTGCACTGATTACCTGATAAGTTCCATCCGGAATTACAACCATGGACATCTGGCATGTCTGTCCTTCCGCTGATCTCCAGGTAGAGATATTATTCTCGTCCGGTTGCGAAGTGCGCACCCATTCGATTCCATCGCGATCCAGTACCCGAACCAATCGCTCTTGCTCGTCATATTCGAATTCAGCAACACTTTTGTCTGGATACTGAATGCGGTGCGGCTTGATATTCCAACGACCGTAGAAAATTATCGAGCCGCAGTCATTGACAGCTTGTCTGACCCCGATAGTTTCTTTTGCTGTTGCGGATGCAGAGCCTGCTGCCGGGCTTTCGAGACTGGGTGTCGGCGCTTGCTGAGCAGGTATTGCAAGGGATTGAGTGGAATCATCCGGGCAGGAAAAAGCGGTTTCGATGAGACTGGCAACTGATGCCGGCAGCTTTGGAGCATCGCTAGCTTCTTGCTCAAGGCTCGCTTGACTGGACGCATCTTGCATTGGCGTAGGCAAGGCGGGCGGGCTCGAAAGACCGAAATCGAAAGATGTTTCGAAAACAGGTTGGAAGAATTCGTAGACGAATTCGCCAGGTGCCAGATTTTTGTTGTCCTTATTGTCTTTTGAGGATGCCTGTGCAGGTTGATTCATCGAAGTAGTATCCGTCCGCCGATGTGATAAGAACCACCGGGGAAAAGGGTTGTTTGCGAAAAGAGAGAATTTGTGTGATCACAACGTATCACGACAAATGTTTCAGTTAGCAGTTCTTAACAACGAACTAATTATCAAATGCCTTCAGTTCGAGATTCAATTCGAAAGCCCCGAGGCTCAAGCAATTGTCGGACCTATATATAAGATTCACCGGAATGCTTTTGACCGATCGAGTGAAATCAGGCGACTGCGGTTCCGCCATTCTGTTTCTTGAAGTTTTCGACGACGCCCTTCACTGTTGCGACATACTGGCGTTCGTTATTGCCGTCGCTTGATGGCGCGTAGACGCTTATTACCTGAGACATCGTTTCCAAGCCGCGTTTTTGAACGTAGCTTTCGTCGATCAGTCTTGCCCAGTCGCGAGCACCTTCGGCCCACGTATTGTATTTGCGGAAAGTACCGTCAGACTGATGCGATTCAGGCGATGTGCCTTTTATATTGCCCAAACTGTGATTGCCATTGGCGCGTCCATATTTGCCGCAAGTCGACTCTTGAAGGAAGAAACCGACTGCCACCGCCGGGTCGATGCCGCGATTGGTGCATGCATCATAGAGCGCTTGAGAGAAACCTTCTTCCTTGGCTGCCGGCGAGCCCATCTTGGTGAGGAATTCTTGGATCTGGTCGACTGTGCAGGACGGCGGGCCTTTGATAGAAAGGTCGCCGGCGACCGGCGCCGGAATGGCGGAGCGATCGATTGGTCCGCCCGTATCGAAGCTGCCGTCGCGGTATCCCGATGAAGGAGCAGAGCCGATATTGCTGTTGCCGATACGTTCGGGGGCGCCGCCTCCAGGACCGCCACCGCCGCTATAGCCGCCGGATGAGACCGGTTGCGGCATCTCTCTGGGGGCGGACTGCTGAACCGGCGCTTCCTGCTGCGCCTGGATTTGCGGCATTTCCACTCGCGGCTGGGCTTGTTGCGGCGGTGCCGGAACGTCGACATCTGCCGTCTGAGCCGTGTGCAGCATCCCTTTGAGAAATTCTGGGATGGAAGTAGAGCCAGGATTGGCCCTTTGCCAGTAAAAGATTTTTTCTTGAACAGCGGCCACTTGCAGTTGCTGTGCCACCTTTTTGGCGGCTGCCAATCCTTCGCTGTTGTCGACCTGGACAGTTATCGAGCCGTCCGGGTTTGGCGTTGTTTTGGCCGGGTTTTTCACCATCTTGCCGTCATTGCCGACAATATAGTCCGGCACTTGCCCGCTGGCAGCAGTTACGAATTTGACGTTCTTGTCCCCTGCCGTCCATTCGCTGATCTGCGACCAGGCAGCCTGGTCGATGCCTGCAGGCGGCGGTGGCGCATCGATCGGGCGGATAAAGAGGGACCTGGGAGTATTGTCAGTGAATGTGGATCTTGGTAATTCAGTACGCTGGAAATCGCCCTGAAACGCAGCAGTAGCAGTACTTGCAGCCAACGAATCGGATGCCGTCACTGAGCTGATTGATGCGTCGAAATTGGTGTTAGCGACCACTACACTTGCCTCGTAGGACTGGCCTGCGTCGAATCTGTATAGGTAGCTTAAGGGGCTATTTGCCGGGAGTATAAATCTGGCCTGTAGTGCTGTCTATGGTAGAAATCCCATGGGCTGAGCCATGCAGGACTCCAAACAATCGACGCCGACGGCTGCGACTCCTCGAGCCTTAGAGTAAGCTCCAAACATCACTTTTGTGTGATCGCCTGAGGTGCATGAGCTGGCAATTGTTGATTTCACCGTAAGGCAATTCGAGATGGCGGGCGACGCGGTGCCAGACTCCGCCGTGAGCCACAATCAACACCGGTCCCGGGTGTGATAGCGAGATTTCCAGCCCTTTGCGAACCCTGGAGGCGAATTCTTCATTGCTTTCTCCACCAGGAGGGTTGCCGACTCTGAAGTCCAATTCGTGCCATGAGCGGCGCTCCCACTCGCCCAGATACCATTCTTTCAGCTCTTCGACCACGACGACTTCTGCATTTATAGCCTCATTAATAATCTCGGCGGTCTGTCGGGCCCGAATCATCGGGCTGACGCAAATGGTTTTGACTATGCGGAAATGGTGAATTGCATCGCTTTCCCTCAGCGCGCGGGCTTGTGCCCTGCCCGTGGCATTCAGTTCGATATCCCAGCCCGCACCAGCAGCGAGTTCTGCCAGATTGGCATCGGTCTGACCGTGCCTGACGAAGAAGAATTTCTCCTCCAAGTGCGCTTGGGTTGCGTGATTCTCTTTTTCTGCCTGCTGTGACATTGGTCGTCTCCGCTGTTGACCGTACAAGACTACCAGAAAAGCTGTGAAACGCCCGCCTGTTGCCTGCCGAACATTTGCTTTCTGAAAACTTTCAGCGAGCGTAATTCTCCCAATGACATTTGCGTGCACCTGTCCTATGCTGCAAGTGTCCAACTCCGAATGCCCCCTCTCCACAGCACCGCGACTGAAGTCTGCGGTTGTTCTGCGGCACATCCTTTTAGCGAGGCTCGATCATGGGCGGACAAGACTCAGCGGTCGGTCGCAACCAGCCATCTATTCTGGACGCAGCAGGCAATCAAAAAGATGCTGCAGGCGAAGATGCAAGTTTTGTCCTGGCTCAAGCTGCAGGAATCGGTGGACCAGGAGCATCCGATTTGACGGCGGCGCCGGATTCGAAACTCTCTCGCTATGCCCAGGTAACCGCCGAAGGCGTAAAGAACTTGCCTTCAGGTATCGGTCATTCCCTCTGGCATAATGTCACCCATCCGCTCGAGACCGTTGAAATGGTCGCCAGTTCTGCGGTATTAGGGGCGGTGCTAAAGACCGGCTTGCCTGAAAAGGGACCGGCAGGTCTTATTGCCGGCACACTGATTGGCGGTTATTTCTTGTACACATCGGCTGAGCCGATAGGCAATGCCTACAAGAAAGCTGGTGAAGCCAAAACGATGGGTGACCTGCATGCAGCCGGTCGGCAGCTCGGTGATGCAGGCGGCGAATTTATCGTCAACACAGGCATCGCCGTGGGTGGCTACAGGCTTGGCGCCGGCGCAACAAATCGGGCTTTGATGGGTGAACGCTTCGACGGATTCATGGAAGCGAAGCACAATTTCTGGACTTCCGTCGACGGAAAACTGAGCACCAAATGGAATTCCTGGAAGGGAAGTGTTCCTGTACTCGGCGATAATTTGCCGACGGCCAATACTGTCAGCTTGCAGCCGAAAATAAATATTGTCGGCGACCGTTCTCAATTGCTTTTTACTGAGCGCACTGCGCCCAAAGGTAATATCTTGGGCGAGGTCGATCCGACTCAGAATATCGACGTTTCTGTTTCGGCCATGACTAAGGGCTCCTCATATTTGATGGACCGCCACATCAATCGAATTTCACGCGGCTCTACTCCTCTGACTGACGCTCAAATCGAGGCGAAATTCGGTGCCAAGCCTGAGTCTGTTGAAGCGATAAAGAAAATGGCCGCCGAGCACAACTTGCAGGTCAAGGACATCAATATGGTGACCGGGCGCCTGGTTTTGAGCGGCGATGCAGCTTCGATGGAAAGTGCGTTCGGCACGAAATTGCAGGTGTTCGAGCATGAAAGTGGAGTGAGATTCCGGGGCCGCACCGGTGCTCTTTCCGTTCAGAATGAGTACGCACCCCACATTCGCAGCGTGCTTGGACTGGATAATCGCCCGCAGTTCCACACCAATTATGTGCGTTTGAATCCAATCGTCGAAGGCGGGCAGGGAATAGTGTCTTCCGGCGCTGCAAAAGAGTCGGGCGTAATCTCAAAACCAGGAACAGCTACAAGACCTGGACAGCCCAGTGGATTTATCCCGCACGAAGTGATCGAGATGGGCAAAGAAGCCGCTAAAGCACCGGAATCGCGACCGGTTACTCCTCAGGAAATTATGCAGGCCTACAATGCTCCTGAAGGTTTTACGGGAGAAGGAATGAGCACTGGTTTCCTTTCTCTGGGTGGAACACTGCCGAAAGGGTGGGAGGCGTATCTCGAGTCGAAGGGCATCGAGCCGAAAACAGTAAAGGTGATCAAAACCAGCGAAGTGCCTCTGGAATCGGATCCCAAAGGTGCCAACGGCGAAAATGCGCTCGATCTTTTCATTCATAAAGAACCTCTGCCGAAAGCCGAAACAGTAATGATTGCCGCCGAGAACAATGATGCGGGAATGCCTATCGGTATCTTGCGGGCAGCCTTTCCCAAACCCGGCGAAAAACAAATTTCGCATTTCAGCATAAGCTGGGGAATGTCGGAAGATGCATGGACGCGCCAGGCTCTCAAATCGACGGAAGATGCGGCCAGGCGTGCGGCGCTCAAGGGGACTACCGTTACGGTAGCAGCCGGAGACGATGGCGCCTGGGACAGATCGCCGACTAGAAAGCAGCAAGTCGATGTTCCCGCCGGATTGGCCAATGTCACCGCTGCCGGTGGCACCAGGATCTGGCTCAATGCCGATGGCTCGTGGGCCAAGGAAGAAGTCTGGCGTGGCAGTGGTGCGACCGGCGGCGGTCGCTCGATGAAGACAGCAAGACCCGATTATCAGAAGGGGCTTGATATGCCGTCCAATCTCAACGGCTCCAAATTCGACGGACGAGGCGTGCCTGATCTTTCCGCAGTAGCAGATCCGCGATCCGGTGTTCTCACATACACCGATTTCGGTGTGGATGCGATCGGAGGCACTAGCGCCGCGGCTCCCGAGCTGGCTGTTGCAGCGGCGATAATATCCAAAATGACCGGTAAACCGACCGGCTTCTGGAATCCTGAACTGTACCGATTAGGTAAGGAAAAGCCCAGCGTTTTTCGCGATGTAACTGTTGGTGATAATACTGATGGTGGTATCAAGGGCTATCCGGCGAAAAAAGGCTGGGATGCTTCGACAGGATGGGGAACACCTCATATTCAAGCCTATATCGATACGCGCAATAGTCTTTTCAATCAAACTTTGCGCGCCAGATCGTTCAGTGCTATGCGACAAGACCTTGTAAATAATCACACCGGCTTGCCGTTCTGGGCTGTGCCCTACCAATCGGGAAGTCTGTCCACTACCGATTCACGCAAATAGTCAATCTCCCAACTGAGCGCATATCCTTACGGTATACAAGAAGAGAGCAGCGACTAATCTATTGCTATATTCGCTTTTTACCGGCAAGAAAATTGGATTAGATTTCACCGATAGCGCATTGCGTCCAGGTTACAATCTTGGGCTATGAATACGGAAAAGCCGCCCAAGAAATTCGACGAGAAAGAAGAATATGCGCGAAGCGACGCGCTCAAGACGATTTGGTTGCCTCCGCCGGAACCTTTTCGCACCGATGCGGTACGGTTGAAAGAAGCGCTTGCTCGGGACGATAAAAAGGAAGTGCAGAACCTCTGTAAGTTGCTCATAGACGAGCTTAGCTCCGCCTATGGTGTTGCCAAACCGACAGTAAAGATTCTCAGCGTCAGACCCAGAGAAGAAGGTAAAGACTGGGTGTATGAAACCTTTGGCGACTATGATCCGGAGACATTGCGAATCAGGCTCTGGATGCGGACGGCAGTGCAGAAAAAGCCGACTTCATACGGAGTTCTTCTCAGTACTCTGTGCCATGAGTTTTGCCACCATTTAGACATGGTGCAGCTTGATTTTCCCAACACATTTCATACACGTGGTTTCTACGATCGTGTCGGACTCTTGTATCATCACATACAAAACACACCGATTCGCCGGATTGTTTGGCAAGAACACAAGGATGGTTCGCATAGTATCGACTGGGGGCGCACGATGAAAGGTGCACCGAGCGCCCTGGCATAGTGCGTGGAAGAGCGATGATTGTTTACCAATCATCGCTCTTCACTGATCAATTGGCCGACTGACTGCTACTCAGCGGTTGAAGGTGCCGGAGCTTCGGGAGCTGGTGCTGGAGCCGGGGCCGGAGCTGGCGTGGGGACCAAAACCGGTTTTTCGATTGGCACCGTGTTTGTTGTTGAAGTTGTTGTGTCGGTGTTTCGCTCAATCACTGTCGACGAGCCGCCATTGCTGAATGCATAGATGCCGTAACCAATCGCTGCTACAAGAGCGATACCGAGAATTGTGCCAACAATAGCGCTGCCGGAGCTGTCAGTCTCGACTGTAGTAGTAGTTGGCGGTGACGGGGGTGTAATAATCGTTGTCATAAGTTTTCTCCTAATCCCGCACGGGGCTGAGTTTTCAATCAAGTGAGGTCTGCATGTGAAGACTGAACCCTTCCATCAGAGTTCCAACCTGTTTCATTCCTTAAAATATCGAGTTTTGGAGGAACCTTGCGCCTCTTTCCAATCTGATCGCCGATGCAGGTCAAATGCGCCTTGGCACCGCAAGTGTTTTCTTGAAAAGATTCGGCGTCTTCAAGCGAGCACACATAGCTTCGAAAGAATCTGTTTGCCCTCTCCATCTCAACTCTTCAATGTCCTCAAAGACCGGAACATCCAATCGTAATGTCGCGAGTTTTCTAAACAATAACGCTTCTTGCCACGAACCGAACAATGCACCGGCCAGTTTTGCGCTGCCACGAATAGCTGAATTCCACTGTTTTGGATCCTTCGGTATGTCTTCTAAATGCGGATAGATGGAAAGAACGGATGCGGCTCCTTTGGCTCCCCAACCTGGAATACCGGGGTATCCATCCGATGTATCACCGACCAGAGCGAGGTAGTCCGGAATTGATTCGGGTCTGACACCAAATTTTGCGAACACACCATCAGCATTTCGCATTTCGTTTTTTCTTCTATCCAACTGGACAATCTTGTCTGCCACAACACACTGACTGAGATCTTTATCGGGCGTGCAAATGACTACAGTGTCAACGTTCTCATTACTTGCCGCTTTTACTGCTGCTGCGGCCAGAGCGTCATCGGCTTCGAATTCGACCATGGCCCAAACCATAACACCCATCGCTCCCAGAGCTTCTTCGAGCAGATTGAACTGAGACCAGAGATCCTCGGGTATTCCTTCACCGGTTTTATAGTGCGGATACAAGTCATTCCTGAAAGATTCAATAACGTGATCGGTCGCCACTCCTATATGAGTCACGCCCTTTTCGAGAAGCGAAAGAATGGAGCTAAGAACTCCTCTGACCGCACCAATCTCGTTGCCGTTCGCGTCCGTCGCTCCAGGAACAGCAAAGTAATGTCTGAAAAGTTCGTATGTGCCGTCAACTAAATAGACATCCATCAACTTTTCCTTTGAAAGTTTGTCAGGGCAATTCGGGCGAGTTTGCCAAAGATACCACAGGCCGACTTTCAAAGAGAATGGCTGCTGACAACACGCGGAGCGTTGAAATTGGTGTGGTTTAGCCTGTACCATTGCGCGTATCCGGCGCCATGATCTGGTGCTGTGCTAAATCAGGCTTCAAAACATGAGCTCATTTACTGATTGTTTATTGATTGTCGGCTTAACGACGGCGCTATCGGTTGCTGGTCTTTTTCTTGTACGCAAAAAATTTACTCGGCAGCAATTCGAATCGTGCCATGAAGTCGGTGGTTTTCTTCTTTCGGTAGTTGGAACTTTGTATGCGATTTTAGTGGGATTGATTGTCGTCAATTCGCAAGGCAAGGTTGATGCAGCCAGCCAGATGGCCGTTTCCGAAGCCAATATGCTTTCCAATATCTATCATCTCTCCAGCACCTTCAAGGAGCCTGCCAAAAGCAGAATTCACAAGCATATCTACGACTATGCAAATGCTGCCGTAAGTCAAGATTGGTCTCGTGTGGAGGAGGGGCTGGAGAAGGAGGCTACCATACCTGCTTATCAAGGTTTGTGGACCGAGATTACCCACTATGTTCCCAAGGATGATAATGAGTCCCAATGTTATTCAACAATGCTGGGCAACATTCAAGAACTCTCCGGAGCGCGCAAGTATCGTATGGTGGCGGCAAGAGGCGGGCTTTCTCCTGTTCTGTGGTCCGTGCTCATTGCCGGTGGCGCGATGATTATTCTCTTTACTTATTTCTTCTTTGTTGAGAGTTTTGTCGCGCAGGCGATCATGACTGCCTTTGTAGCTGTATTTCTTTCTCTGAACGTCTACTTGATTTTCATTTGCCAAAATCCATATCGCCCGGAGCTTGGTGCAAAAGAGGCGGGCTTCGGATTCAGCTTTACACCGAATTGGTTCAAAGACCGACCGGAGGTTACCCACATCGAATCGAATCTTCCACAGAAGACAGACGAAAGCAAAAGCAGGACGGAACCAAAACAGTGAAATCAAAATTATTGGCAGCATCATTGGCGGTGGCACTATCCGCAGCAGTGACCGAGGGATTTGCGCAAGCGCCTAACCCGACGGCCGAATTTATCCCGCAGGGATTGCAGCAGACTGCACCTGCCGGCCTTCCGCCGACCGTCGACGATTATGCCGTCAGCTCGTCTTCTACCTCAGCCGATGCTGATCTGCAGGGGCGCTTGCAGAGAATCGATGCTATGGTCGTGGATCGAATGCAGGCGTTAAACATGCCTGCTTATTGCCTGGTAGTAATTAAAAACGGGAAAGTCGTCTTTCAAAAGCCCTATGGTTATGCAAATTTAGAAACCAGACAACCGACGACCAATGACACCATATTTGGGTTGGCTTCAATCACCAAGACATTTACCGCGCTCGCGCTCCTTACTCTTGTGGACAAGGGTCTTGTCGGACTGGATGATCCGCTTTCGAAATATATCGATGGACTGACTAATGAGTACAAACCGCTCACAATAAGACAATTGGCCTCGATGACCGCCGGCGTACCTTCAAAAGTTTCGCAAGAAGTAGACTGGCGAAATCAACTGGATATTTTGGATCACACTCCGCTGGTTTCGCAGCCAGGCTCCGCATATCTCTATTCCAACTATAGCTATCGCTTGCTGGGATCGGTCATCGAAAAGGTTACGGGGCAACCTTATCTGCAATATGTAGAATCGACGATATGCGCCCCTCTCAACATGAGGAGCACAGGTACGGTCGTGCTTCTGCAACCGACCGGAAGAGTGGCGCAGGCTTATGGAGACAATGGCGGGCAGGGACCTCTGCGTGCCATCGAATACAAGAGTCCTGCCGTCGCATTCTCTGCCGGAATGTTGGCGACAACCTCAAACGACTTGATCAACTATGTTTTTGGTTTGATGTCTCACAAGATTATTTCGCAAGAAGGATACAAAACTCTTTGGGACTACCGTCCTGCTCTGACTACCGGGCAACCATCAAAATGGGCGTTTGGGTGGGCTAAAGCGCGCAACCAGAATCTCGGCGGAGCGCTTACCCTTTCAATGAATGGAGGCGTGCCCGGTATCGCGTCCACGATAATTATTCTGCCGGAATCTAATTCGGCCGTAATTGCTCTATGCAATCTTCGCAAACCACCCGTCTATCAAGTTGCCCGAACGGCGGCGGCGATCGCTTTTGGCGCCGGGGCCCAACCGGCTGATGAAGAGGAAGAGCATCCGGGTTTGAGCGCTGACTAAGCCTTCCTGTCGTCCCTGCAAATGTGGAAGTAGCCGCGAGTAAACGGCTCGAAGTTCTGCTCGTTAGTGAGCGTTACATCGAGGTAAGCCACGAGCTTTTTGAGAGTACCTTCTCCTGAATGTTTGCAGATAATCTTTCCATTGCTGACTGCGAACCCTGTGAACTCGCAAGCACCGCTCGTGCGGTCTGCTGAAATCAAAACAAATACCGTGTTGGGGAATTTTTTGCTCCATACCGGCAGCTCATCTTTCATGGATTTTGCTATGCGTTCGTGCTCCTCTTCTTGAGCGCTGTTGAATACGAGCGGATAGCAACGATCTGCGCCTGGGTCGGCAAAGCCTACCCCTTGAAACGGCTTGTCAATGGAGCGGGCAAGGCAACCTTTCCATTTTCGACGAGCAGCCTCCAAAATTGAGGTGTCGCCCTTTGCAAAGATGGCCGTGCAACGATAAGTCATTTGGCAATTATTGCAGAGATGACAACGCTGTCCTGGTTCATGAGCGCTTGAGAAGCCGAGGGAAAAACGACCGAAACTTTGCTATCATGCGCCCCTATGAGAAATTCGACTGCAAGCGTAACGATTGAAGAACTAAAGACTGACAACGGTATTTTTTGTCGGCAGACCTATACCTCCACATCACAGGACTATTTGGTTCTTGTAATGGGGTATGGTGGCAGCCTGAGAATCTGGCCTGCTACGTTCGTCAACCGGCTAGCTGAAACATTCAAAGTAATTACGTATGACAATCGCGGTACCGGACTGAGCTTAATTCCTCAGAATCCGGAAGAGTACACGATAAAGGCCATGGCTGATGACCTATTCGAGGTAGTCACTACTCTGTCGGTTAAATCTCATCATTTGCTCGGGTACAGTATGGGCGGTTGCATGGCTTTGCAATTTGCCCACGACCATCAGGAAATTGTGAAGTCGCTCTTCCTTATGTCCAGTACTGCCGGTGGTGCGCTGTTTGCAAAGCCAGATAAGGCTGTTTCATCAGCACTTGCAAATCCGGAAGGAAAGACTCTTTGGGATATCTATATGTCGACATTTGCTCTGATGTATGCGCCTGAGGTTTTACAGCGCTGCATGCCGACAATCAAGTCTATCTATGAAGCTTCCAAAGATTGTCCGACCAGACCGATTGCCCTTGCCGGGCATTCGAACGCATTCAAGGGGTTTGACGGCTCCGCTTATTTGTCCGGATTGAACACTCCGACAACCGTTTTGTCCGGGAAGAACGACCGTTTGATGCCGGTGCAAAATTCCCTTAACCTGGCAGACAAACTTCCCAAGTCCAAATTGATTTTGTTGGATGATTGCGAGCACGGACCTCATATTCAAAACGAAGATGAGGTTGTTAACCTGATTCTCGATTCTTCGGCAATCTCCGGGTAAGGATTGCTGAGCGCGATTGCTTGCCTATGTGTTTGACTAGAGTTTCAAACCTTCTGTCAGACTGGCAACCGAGACGGCTCCAATATCTCTGAGCAGTTGTGCTTGAGCGACGTTGAAATCGACAACCGCTCTTGCTTTATTAACACTTGCTTGGGTAAGGTCTCTTTGAGCGTTGAGGACGTCGATATTCAGTCCGACACCGGCTGACATTCTTTTCTTGGCTATGCGCAACTCTTCTTCTGCGGCTAAAACCTGAACAGTGGCGCGGTCGATTTTCTTATCAGAAGCAGCACTGTTATTGTATGAAGTCCTAACTTCGTCGAAGACGTTCAAAAATGTCTTCTTCGCTTGCACCGCAGCCTGACGCGCTTCCCATCGAGCCTTCTGCACATTCGCCAGGTCTTTGGTGCCCATGCCGCCTAGACCCCATTTTATGCCAAGGTTGATCGTGTAAATCGGATCAAGATTTCCCCCTGTTCCCACGCCGACAATCGAGCCTCCAAAGGAGACATTCGGCTGCATGGGAGCTGCGGCAACGACGATGGCTCGTTTTGCCGCCAGGCGAAGTTCTTCGTACTGTTTCAACTCAGGACGCGAATCAATGGCTTTGACCAGTAGCTTTTCAATAGGTATTGCTTTCGGTATCAGACGTCTTTTCTTGAGGTATTTTTCGCATGATTCGAGATCTTGGGAAAAGCTGGTGTTCAGAACGTGCGCAAGTTGGATTGCGGATTGCCGTCTTTGATTTTGTTGTTCGACCAGGTTTTGCTCATCGCTGGCAAGCTGAGCTTGCGATTGCAGAACATCCAATCCGGTTGCGGTGCCTGCTTTTTCCTGCGCTTGATTGAGGCGGACTTGTTCTACGGAAATTGCCACTGCTCTTGTGCGAATGGCCAGCAGCGCTTCCTGCAACAGCAGGTCGTAATGTTTTCTGGTCGCATTCAATAGAGTGTCATTGACGTTGGCTGATAATCCGGCGCGTGATGCGAACCATCTGTGGCGTTGTTGCAGTGTTCCGAAAACTACGCTGCCGCCTTTGTATAAGTTGTATGTAAAACCGGCCTGCAGCAATTGAATGTTTGACGGCAATTTCGCTTTGCCGCCGTCAATTCGATTGCCGGCGGTAGTAGCCGGCGTGGAGCCGAATAATGTTGATGGGATACTGCCGTTGATTCCGAAAAGATTGTATCCACCAGTTAGATTCGGCAGGAAGCCGGTAGCCGAGGAGAGATATGAATAGCGATCGATTTTTGTGCGGACGAATCCTTCTTCAATGTCTAGATTTTGTTCCAGAGCGGCTTCAAGAGTGTCCTTAAGGCTCACCTTCTCAATGAAGCGAGCATCCAGAGAAAAGGGATTGAGATTTTCTTCCAGCGGAATCAAGGCATCCAGAGCTGGGTGTTCGATCAAGACTCCTGTTTCGTCGCTTTCCTGACTGGTCCCTTCAGGCTTGATTCTCTCGAGCGGCGCTTCTACTTTCTCTACTGTGCCTTTGCTCAAGGGACGAACGGTTTGAGTCGCTCGCAGCTCGATTACATATTTTGCAGGGTGTTTTTGGTCCGTATTCGGCACCACTGTCTTCAGCGGCTTCTTAAGATCTCTCATCGCATCGCGATTATCTTTGCCGGCGTCGACGCTTGCAGCTACCGCGGGATTCCAAAGCATAAGACAAGAAGCCATCATGATAGGAACCGCATGCATGGCGGTGACCTCTATTTTTGACTTGCCTGACATTTCAACGTTCAATTTCCTTGAAGCTCGCATGAGTATAGGTTGCCACTTATTTTGAATCGCGCAGACCGTCGACCACCATATTGAGAAGCACTTTTGCATTTGCTTCCAATTCATGGCGAGTCATGCGTTTTTCGGATTCTGAGTAATTGTTGAAATAGGGCGGAAAGAGGCTCGATACAGCCATCAAAAAGACAGTTGCAGTAGCGTTGTTCGCTTTTTTTGGACTGATTTCACCGGCTTCTGCTGCTTTCTTAAGAACCTTCAATACTCTTTCGCGTTTGCGAACATAGAACGCGCTGAATCTGGACTTGAATTGAAGTGACGTATACAACAGTGCCTCTGGAGTATGGATGTCACGTGTGACATAGTCATAGACCATAAGAGCGCACATTTGAAACGTATCTTTCAAGGATTCCAGTGGAGAGCCTTTGATGTTTTCGGTGCGCTCATCCATCAAACCTTGGATCTTTACTGCATATTTTTCAATGACTCGCATAAGAATTTCTTCTTTGGTGCGGAATTCTAAATATACGGATCCTTTTCCTATGCCAAGATGCTTGGCTATATCTTCAATGCTCGTGCGCTCGTAGCCATATCTGGAAAACAGCTCTACAGCTGCTTCTTCAATGAGTTCCGCTCGGTTGTGAATGGATTTGGTTCGCGCCATTTCTCCTCCGCGAATCCATTCTTGACCAATTTGCGATTTTAGTCAATTATTCAATTGTAATTTCTCGGCAATGTAATCTTGAAAATAGATCCCGATCCTTCTTCACTCTCGACAGAAATAGTGCCACCGTGTCTTTCAACTATCGTCTTGCAAAGGTAAAGCCCTAGCCCGGAGCCATCGGCGCGTCGGCGACTGCGCTCGCCCTGAAAATATTTCTTGAATAGATTCTTCTGATCGCTTTTCGATATACCTATTCCAGTGTCTGAGACGGAGATGGAGACTTCTGATGGTGTCTTTTTGCATGTAACAATGATTATTCCGCCCCTGGGAGTGAATTTGATAGCGTTGTTCAGCAAGTTATGAAAAACACGTTTCATTGCCAGTCTTTCGATCTGGAGAATTTCCGGTTCGGCGGAAAGCTGGTCGATCAGCTGTATTTCATTGTGATTTGCTAAGGCCTTCAGTTCTTTAATCGTGCTGCGAGCCGTTTCAAATACATCAGTCGATTCAACAAACCTGGGGACGCCTTCAACATCACTTCTTTGAACCTCGATTAGATTTTGAATCATATCGAGCATGGAGTGATTTCCTCGTTTCAACACATCGAGAATCTTTTCGAGATCGTGATCTAGTGTTCCGGCCGCACCTTGCAAAAGTGCCTCAAATGTTTTTTCTGCCCCTAGCAGTGGTGACTTTAGGTCGTGAACGAGAGCAGCGACAACTTCATTGATGGTTTCTGATTTTGGATTGTCCTGCTCAAGAGTACTGACGCAGACTCCGTTTATTACGCCTTTAGAGTCGGTAACAGGCCAAATTGCAACTGTCCAATTTGGTGCCGGTCCGTTCTTTGGTTTTGCAAGGACGACGTTTGCACAAGTTATGTGCAATTTTGAGCGGGCTCGAAGAACCTCTTCAAGTATCTCGTCCGTGATGGACGGCACTACTTCTGAGATTTTCTTTCCTACGATATTTTCCGACGAGCCAAGCTGCTCATATACAATGGGATTTACCTTTTCAATTCTCAATTGATGGTCTAATTTCCAAATGGCAATCGGCGAATTGAAGTGTGTATCGACTTGCGATTCGGACGCGTTTTGCGTAAAGGCGTTGAGCCGGTCACTGGAATGAACACTCTCATTGATATCCGTGCAATACCCTATGTAGCCACAGAATGTTCCATCCTCTCCGTATTCTGGTGCTCCCGAGTCCAGTATCAATCGGAAACTTCCCTCCGCACGTCTTATCCTGTATTCAATGTGAAAAGACGTCTTTGAAATCAATGCGGCCTGAATAAGTTGCCTTACACGATCGCGTTCCTCAGGGTGAATTACCTGTTGCCACTTATCCCCATAAACATCTCTGTCGGTGACTCCGCAAAATGTGAGCCACCTTTTAGAGAAGAAGATTCTTTTGCCTGTTGAGTCGCTCAGCCAGGCCATTTTTGGTATTTGATTTGCTAATCCAGCTAGAAGAGTTAACTTAATGTCCGAATACGATGAATCGGCGCAAAATCTAATATCTTTCATTTTGCACGCTTGAATATCTGAGTGAGAGTGAGCCTTTCCTCTCTAATACGAATATACTGCCTGCGACGTCTGGCGTATATCACCCGCAATGGTAGTCTTTTGGTAAAAATTGCGATAATTGCTCTGTTTTGGGGCCTGTTTTGTGGTAAATCAGCTCTTCGGTGAGAAGCTGTTCGCGCAATCCGTGTACCTTCAGATGCTCTTTCTCGAAAATGAACCGAACCTGCTTCTCCTTGTCTGGCAAGGGCTTGAGCTACAAAGGTCTATTCCTTGCCTAAGTCTGCCGGTTGAAAAGAATTGAGTCCTGAGACCGGTAGTGCAATAAAATCACTAGACAGCGCGTAATAATCAATTTGTACAGAAATCAACCAATCACTATTGTCTGTTTTCTGTTTGGGCTGATCCTCTTGATGGTTCGTCCAGCTGCCGCCCAAGGCTGAGCCCGCTCTCCTCTGGTGCCGGGGGCAGCAGGAACATCAGGTGAACTCAAGCCTGGCCATGGGACTCTATCCCTTGGTTTTAGGAACGTTTATGCCAACCAGTTCTTTCTCAATTCGCATGTTTTTACTGAAGAGAATCAACTTGAGCATCCGACTCGCCTTTGGAACACGCTTGATTTGACAGGGACCTATCAGCTGACCCGTCGGGTGAATTTGCAAGCGACTTTGCCTCTTCAGTGGAACCAGGCGACATTTCTTGTTCCTTTCACTGAAGGGCCTCTGGCGCAGAGTTTTCGTCAGCGATTGAGTACGGCTGGTGTCGGCGACATTTTGTTCGTCGAGAGAACATGGCTCTTTGATCCGGAGAAAGTGAAAAGGGGCAATGTTCTGCTTGGACTGGGATTGAAACTTCCGACCGGTAATTATCGAGGCAATAACAATTACACCGGAGGTGGACCAGGGCTGTGGAATAACAAGCCTGCGCCTCTTACTATCTTGATTGGCGATGGTGGTGTGGATGTTCTGGCGGAAATCCTGGCCTATCGCATAGTCAAATACCCTGTCCGCAAAACCAATCTCTTTGCAGTCGGAAGTTATCTGATCACGCCCCGCGGCACAACTGGAATTCCGTCGCAGAATTTCTTATTCGGACCTCCGATTTCGACGAGCCCGTTGACGCAAAATTCACTGGTCAATACAGTTCCTGACAGTTATTCTCTTCGAACCGGAATGATTATTCCCTCCCCATGGAAAGACAATAAATACTTGAAGCCCTTCTCGGGAATGATTGCATATCGTTGGGACGGCAGTCCGCAGCGTGATTTCATCGGTAATAGCAATGGTTTTCGGCAGCCTGGTTTCTTCATGGCTGTGGAATTAGGACTGTTCTACCAGCACAACAGGCACTTGATTCAAGCAACTACTCCAATTTCCTTTCTCCGCTATGGTGCCTTTAACAGTGGAGGGGAATTGCAAAACAGCCCGGCTCCGCGCACCACTGCTTTTTCTCCGGCATCATTGGCGGTGCGTTACACTTACTTCTATTGAGTTTGACGGACCTTTGCTTCTTTTGATATGTGCAAGCACTAAGTTTCATTCTATGGGTATTTATGCGCAGCCCTTAGAAATACCGCAGAATTCTGAAGACTCGATCTGCTTGATCTGTCACTTCCGCTTTTGATGGCGTGCGTCCGAGTTGCTCTGTGTTTGTCGTGCGAATTGCCGCAGCTATGTCAGATGCGCGAGTGAAGGCTGCATTGTTGGCTGCTGGATCTCCCAGTGCTGTCCCTCTGTTGGCAGCGCCGATGGTTCCTTCCGGATTGGCCGGCGTCGCCAGTCGTTTGTCTTGGAGAAAAGCCTGATCGACGTTTCCCAAGGTAGTAGATACCCTCAAGTCTTTC
>JAIETE010000028.1 GCA_019745505.1 Candidatus Obscuribacterales bacterium
AGAGCTCTCCGATTAAGAGCTGCTGCAAATGCACAGATTTAATGGCAACTAAGATCATAAACTCCGTCCAGCTACCAGAATTATAGCCGCACATCCTGGCGTTTAAGGTCTCGGTAGGAGCAATCACTACTGCGGTTCAAGCGTGCACCAATATTGCTTAGAGCGCTATCTGAAAAGAAAATGGTGGAGGCGGCGAGAATCGCCTCAGTTGTCATTCTCATTATGCCACATCAATTGATTTTGTTTGATGGTGCGGTTTTCGGGATTTTTCTCGCTTGCGCGAAGTTGCACCAATGGTCCCGAATGGACACATGAGGGGCCACAAAATGGGCCACAATTTTCGAAGGAATTTTGGGGTAGCAATACGCGCCCCCGATCGCGAGAGAAGCACATAGGCCTTGCTAAGCTAAACTAGGTTCTTGGTCAGGGTGTTTCCATGTATTTGATGTAATTTGATGAGAGCGGCGATACTGGATTGACAAACTCTCCATCCAGATATTTTGTTTTGGCGGCGCTCGTCGTGCACGAACTAAGATGGCAAGACACTCTCAACAGCCTCATCCAGTTTCGTCGCGACATGAAGAACCGATTTGGTTTGAACATGCGCGAGGAGATTCACGCGTTCAATTTCATCAGTAAACCTGGTCCGGTTCTTATGCAAATAAAGAGAAATGACAGGCTTACAATCCTGCGCGCTTTTCTCGATCATCTCGCTAGCCTTCCTGATCTAAACGTTTTCGCTGTTTGCGTCGACAAATCAAACAAGGCCGTTGGCTATGATGTGTTCGACATGGCGTGGAAAGTTCTAATTCAACGCTTCGAAAACACAATCTCGCGACGAAACTTTGCAGGACCGGCTAATTCCGATGAACGCGGCATACTCTTCGCAGACGATACGGAAAGAAAGAGACTTCTGTCGCTGTTGAGAAAGATGCGCTATTTCAATCCCGTGCCTAATCAGGCACAATTCAGCAGGCCCGGACAAGCCAACTTTCGACAAATGCCACTTCTGACGCTAGTTGAAGATCCAAGCTTCAGAGATTCTGGCGAATCGTATTTCATACAGGCAGCTGACACCATTGCTTACTTTCTCAATCAGCATCTGCAACCAAACAGCTATGCTCGCAGAAAGTCGGCGCACAACTACTTCGGCCGCCTGAAAGCAATAACTGTGACCAAAGTTTCGGGAGCTGGCGACGGTATCGTCAGGCTCTAATAGTAAGAGCGCCCTTGCGGGCGCCCGGATGAATCCTACTTCTAGGATAAGCCTAGGTTCAGACTCACATTGATATTATAACACCAAACCATACATACGTATGAATCTCAATATTTTCACTTCGAATCCTCATTCGGTTGAGCTGGTTTGAGGCGAGCAAACGCTCATTCTGACGTACTTTCACCAATGATACCGAGACAGGCGAACTCAGCCGAATTACTATAGAAGTGGTCCTTAAGGCAATTTGCCAGACATGTCGAAAAACCCTTACACAGGCAATGCCCACTTCATTTCGTTCTTTCGGAAATTCAGTGCATTTCGACTGAATGGATTCGTACCGCTCCTTTATGGCGCTAATCGTGTGCTCCTTCAATTCGCGCTGTCGCTATGGTTTATCAACTGGCTTTCGAAGGCATGGGAGCGCGTTGGCTGTGCTCAGCAATTCTATGCCGACTGGGGAGTTGCTCTTCAGGATCTAGCTATTGCGGCAGCAATAGGGGTGCTACTAGCGTTGACCGCTCGGTCCGCTCAAAGAGAGCGTCGCCTTTTTGCACTGGAGGCAGATTGGACAAGACTTCTCCACCGGAACCGACTCCTATGCGGGTTACATGTCAGTTACTTGCTTGCGAGTTGCACCACGTTGTTGCTATTTTCAGCATTTTTCGCAACATGCATCTTTGACAACTGCGCTAAGGGCCTCGCATGTCTCATGAGCGATGTCGGACAATATGAACTCGCAGAACGCATTTACCGAAGCGCTCCAGACTTAAATGAGAACAAGGCGAGCGGCCGCTACAGCTCTATGGCGGCGTGGCACTCTTCATCAACGCATGAAGACCCTGACACTGTTCGCATGAAGAATGCCGCAGTTGCAGCAGTATATGGTAGCCAGAGTCGTCAGATGGCTGGTCGGTATTTCTACCTCGGACTCACCTGCGAACAAGGACGAGAGAATCGCGATCCCGAAGCAATTTACTGGCACAACAAAGCCCTATCGCTGTATCAGCAAAACCACGCAATCACCAAGTCCATGGACGCAATTGCCCAAATGGCAATTCTCCAAGACGAAAGCAACAAACAAGAATCCAAGCGACTCATTGCTGAAGCCGCTCGTCTTGCGCCTTCAATGGACGAAGAACCCTACGTTTGCACACCAATCATTCAGTATCTAGCCCAGCGCAATGGTGACAAAGAACAATCGGAACTATTCCGCCGATGTTTCGAGAAACATCCAACTTCTGCAGAGAGCAAGCCTTTGTGGCCGGTCGTTTCCCTAACGCTTTTTGCAATCTTTGGTTCTGGCTTCGGATGCTTCCTCGCGAAGGAGCAGGCAGTGAGCATGCTAAGTAAGCGCAGGGCACGAGACTGCTCAACTGATTCAAATCTTCATGCGCTAATGGAGTCGCTGAATGAACTCACTACTCTAAATCTGATCCAACGCAACTTACTGGCGGCTGAGCACAACAGTTTGTTGCTGTTAGCTCTCGCAAAAGGTCATCGGAAACTGACTGTTGCCCGCCAAGAAATTGCCGCTGTCATTGAAACACGACTGTCTCTAGCCCGCCGATGTGAATTGCTACGGGTCTTCCTCGCCCTGGCAATTGCTTGGTCAGTCTACTTGTGAGAACGCGACTAAGGGCGCCGAACAGATGGTGGCACACCATACGGTAAGATATCGTAAAAAATGTCAAGCCCCTGACAGAACCTAATTGTGTAGCAAACGACGCCAAGCTACAATCGCTCTATGCGCCGCTATTTCATTGCTGCTTTCATCGGTCTGTCAACAGGCTTAGTCCTGGCTGCCATATACAGTTATTTAGTTGCAGAAACTTGGGCTGAACCTTGGGGAGCGAAGCTAGGCGTCTATGGTGACTGGGGACATGCTCCTGATGCAGAGTGGATGCGGAGTGCAGATTGGAACAAAGCAGCAAGTCGCGCTCTAAATGAGGGAAAAAACTTGATCATGTTCCAGAATCTGTTTCTGGAGGACGGTCCCAATATTGTCATCCCAAGCTGCTTGATTGCAGTTTTTATCGTTTATCTCAAAGACCGCCGGAGAGGAAAATCTCTTTGCGAACCTGTGAAGCCAACAGAAACAGTGTCAGCTCCGCGCTGACACTGTTTCTGTTGGTTGTGCGAAAGACTATGCCTCCATTAGATGAAGTCGTTTATTGAAGGCTTTACCGGATTTCAAAACTCCAAAAACGATATGTAGAAGTTTTCGCATGGAAGCCCCGATTGCGACCATCTTTGATTTGCCAGAGCCTTCGATTCTGGAACAAAGGGCGATGATCACCGGGTTGTATCGTTTCGCTGAAACGACAGGCATGTAGAGCAATTTGCGCAGCCTGGAGTTTCCAACTTTTGATAATCGAGTTTTTGCATGCAGGGTGCCTGAGCTACTTTCTTTTGGTGCCAGCCCAGCAAAGGCAACAACTTGTTTGGCAGACTTAAATCGAGAGATATCAGGAAGCTCGCCAAGAAGAGCATGGGCGGTTGTTTCACCAATTCCAGGAATTGTGAGCAACAGTGTTTTCTGCTTTTTCAGTCGCTTGTTTGAGTCGATGATCTGCTTGATTTGCTCCTCCAAGAGGACGATTTGGCCCTCAAGAAAATTCATGAGAGAAGCAATTGCGTCTTTGACAGCACCAAGATGTGAGCCTGCTTTTGAGCGGCTCTTCTCGTCCGCAAGGAGGCGTTTGACGTGCTCCAGTTCGCGCGTCAATTCCTGTAGGTCTCTCAAATCTTTTTCTAGAGGTTGCCACAGTGCTGGGTTTTCTTTGTGGCAAAATTCGGCAATTAATGCAGAATCAATCTTGTCGGTTTTGGTTCTGCGGAGTTTTGAGCGTCCGTAGTTCTTGATGCAACTTGGGTTTACCACGCTGACCGACTGGAATTGATCGTAGAGAAAGTGGGCAAGACCTTCGCCGTATCTGCCAGTTGCTTCCATGCAAAAGTGTGGCTCGAAAACGAAGAGGTCGAGTGCAAGCCAATTAGTGAAGGCTGTAAAACCCTCCAAATCATTTGTGAATGTTCTGTGTTGTGAACTGTTGGTTATGTCTAGCACTGTGACATCAAACTTTGCCTTAGCAATGTCAATGCCAACAGAAGCATCGAACGCATCAAACATCAAAGCTCCTTTCTTCTTGAGGGGATTGCTGAGCCATGGCTAACCTTACTTAAACGCAAGCTCTGGGGCCTTAGATATCGTCCAGCCTTAGCAAACAGCGACAACGATGGGAGACCGAATCTTACTTGGGGAGTCTCTAAGGACTAAGGCAAGATGCAAGTTCTTCCCACCGTCGCTAGCATATCGAGCTTCAAATCCGACCGCCGAATTGGCCATGAGGCGGAAGCGAATACCGAAGGCCGACACACGAAAGTGTGTAAGGCAAGATAAAGAGAAACATGCAAAATTGCCGAATCGCGGTACTGGCTGGACTATTGCGTGCAGCATGGAATGGAAGTCCCTGAAAAATCCCATGCAAAAATCCCGCTTCGCAGAACCAGCCAATGTCTTACGTACTGCATGATGTCCCGACTTACCATGCTCATCGGGATCAGTAATTTCCCTAGAGACAGAAAATCGAAGTGTCGATGACAATGGAAGTACAACTGCGCAAACACAAGCGCAAACGTTGACAGTCATTTCTCTTCTTTGATCGCCGAGTTTTTGTTCCGGCGATCTTTTTTGTTCAAAAAGTCGTAATAGGAAGCGACTCTTTCCCGCCGCGAATTCTGATCGCAGGCAAGGAGATCATCATGTCCGAATCACTTCCTAAGCTTCATTCAGTAGCCGCAGCTGCTGACCATCTCGGCGTGTCACTGAAGACAATGTGGCGGCTCATCAATTCCCGTCAAATATTATTCATCAAAATCAATCGTCGTGTGCTCATATCAACCGACGCAATGAACGAGTTCATTCAAGCAAACACAGTCAATAAACTCGATCCAAATGATATCGCACGAAATTTTGTCTACCGCTAACGGAATTGACACACCTCACACTAGCTAGCATCAAGTCCTGATGCTGATTTTCTAACTAGCAAATACTCTCTACACGTACGATCATTAGAGCACCGTATATAGCGCCTAGTGAATTGCGCGCCAGGAGGTTTATCCATGGCAGGCGTTAAAGATGGTATCTGGAAACGTGGAAACAATTGGTACATCTCGGTAAAGGTCAATGGCCGACGCCGAGTGAAATCTTTCGGCCGCGACCGCAAGGCCGCGGAGCTTGCGCTAGCAGAAATCTTGAAGCATCGCGCCGTTGCGAATGCCACCAATGATTGGTCTGGACTGGCTGACTTTACCAGGCCGAAGACGCGCAAAACGTTCGCAGAAGTTGCCGAAGATTACCTCGCTGAAAGAGCTAGCTTGAAACACGGCACCTTGCGCGGGTACCGCGAAGTGCTGAAGAACTATTTGCTTCCTGCATTCGGAAAAATGGAAGTGAGCGACATCACGGAAGAAGACGTTGCTCGGTTTCAAGCTGACGTGTCGAAGAATGTTTCCGCCGGAAGGACGAACAACATCATGGGACTGCTCCGCTACATCATGAAAGTGTGTTTGCGTAGAAAGTTGATCGCCGAGAATCCAACAGTCGGAGTTCGTCAACTCACAGAAAAGCAGCCGGACATCGATCCGCTCAGCAAAGAAGAATTAGATCTTGCGTTATCGAAAATCGTTTCGCATTACGGTCCGCTATTTACTTGTCTTGCATGGACAGGAGCCAGGCCAGACGAGTTGTGTGCTCTTCGCTGGAAAGACATCGATTTCAAACGCAACGAGATCCGCATCAATAAAGGCAGAGTACGTGGCTCTGAAGACATCCCGAAGACAGCATCAAGTTCGAGAATTGTTCCGATGCTATCCGTCGTGCGAATCGCACTCGAGCAGGCAAAGCAACAGAGCGCTGCAAATCTTGACGGCTATGTATTTACGACCAAGAACGGCCAGCCCATCGACAAACACCTGGACCATGTTTGGCGCACTGCGCTACGCAAAGCCGGACTCCGCCATCGGCCCTCATATCAGCTCCGGCACACCTTCGCTTCACTTTGCTTGGAAAACGGAGTCACACCCGGATGGCTAGCCATGGTTCTCGGTCACTCGACGTTGCAAACCACCTTCAAACACTATGCGCGATACATCAAAGACAACAAAAAAGAGAACGAGAGCAGACTCAAAAGCATGCTCTCACGCACAAAAGAAAGGTCAACGGTTGAGAAATTCTAGCAACCTCATCAGTTCAAGCTCGTCAGTTCAAGCTCGCAGTCTGCATAACGTCTCCACTCTCCTCCAACAGTCTCACGCTCTGCTGACCAACCAGGCGGAAGATCCGCCACTTCCGTTACAGTTGGATCGATTGCGATAATCGTCTTTATTGCTACTAACTGAGATTCTTCGACAGAGAAAGTTCCGCCCGTTAAGAAGGCCCAGCCGTCCTCACCTGGATAATGCGAAACAAGAAGGATTGGTCTTTCTTTTCTCGTGATAAAGGCAGAGGTAACTGCTACTGTATCTGGGGTTTCGTTGAAGATTTTCGCATCCTGCATCTTTTCGATTACCTCGCTTCTGCAAACTACGATCACGGTCCTAACACTGTATTCGATTGCCGCTTTGGCTCACCCAAAATTCCGAATGAAAACCTGGTGATTTCGGCTGAGAAAATGATCGTGACGGGCCACAAAAAGGGCCACACCTGCGCACATCCTCCCTTATTGAGAATGTCAAAAGCGTGCACCAATATTGCCTAGAGCGCTATCTGAAAAGTAAATGGTGGAGGCGGCGAGAATCGCACTCGCGTCCAAAGAAGCCGAGAGGCAAGCGTCTACAAGTTTAGTTCAGAAATTTCTACAGTCGCTGATTGCTCAGCCCGCTGCAGGAAGCCTGAACGGCTACCCGGGTTCGCGATTATGTCTTAGGCAGCACTACTAACCGCTAACTTCGTGCTGCGGCAACCACCGTGGTTTAACCCTTTAGTTTCGGGTAGTCAAGAAACTATCGAGTTCCGCTTCTAAAAGGTTAGTTTTAGGCAGCGCGCAGAGCGCGCTTAGCAGAGAAATCAACGCTGATTACATTGGCGTTTGTTGTTTTGCTCAGCTTTTAACGAGGATCCAAGCGACCTCGACCTGCAGCCTACGACCCAACAACCCTGTCGAATCTAAACGCCCCCATGTGGGTGTTTGGCAGATATTTCGCTCTATTCGATTTTCAGGGTGCAAAACTCCGCCCAGACGGGCAAAGTTGGGAATCTAACCTAAGTATAGCAGCGCCTGCCGGCTATCCCCCAAAATAAAGGTTTCCATTAGCTTGGATAACCCGATCCTGGCGTACATATCAGACAATTACCCACTAACCGTTGCAGGCTCCAGTCTTCCGCATCAGGGTAATACCCGCCCAGCCGTTCGATGTGTCCTCATCGACAATCGTAAAGCCGGTTTCTTCTATGACGGGCAAAAGCCGCTCAAGTTTCTCCAAAAGTATTCCGGCACAAACAACTCTGCCCGTCGGCTTGAGAATTTTTGCGTATTCCGGCAGAAGAGCCATGTTGTCCTCGCAAGTGAGATTGGAAAGAATTGTGTCGAACTTTCTGTCCGCCACCAGTTCCAATTCACCAGTGAGCATCTCGATGCGCTTGTCTACACCGTTTAGCTTGAAGTTGTAGCAAGAATTTTCAACAGCGATTGCATCGATTTCCACTGCCGTAATGTTTGCCTTTTCGTTCAGAAGCGCAACAGCGATCGCCAGAATGCCTGATCCTGAGCCAACATCTACAACATCACCAGGATCATCCAGTCGCTCTACAGCGCCGAGACAATAGCGAGTGGTGGCATGCAAGCCAGTTCCAAATGCCATACCTGGATCTATGAAAAGATGCTTTCTATCAGGGTTTAGCTCGCTTCGCTTTTCCATCCACCAGGAAGGACATATTTGAAGTTTCTCTCCAATGTCGAATGGATGGTAGCCTTCTTTCCACTTTGTCAGCCAATCTTGCTCTTCGAGAGCCACTATTTTGAGGGTTTGCAGGCACTCACCCAAATAATACTCTTCGAAGCAGGCGCGCAAATTCTTCAATTCATTCTCAGAGAATTTCTCTTTCTCGAATGACGCTACGATTTTTACATTCTTCTCGTCTATGGGCTCAACCTGACAGCCCGTAGCGCCGCATTGAATCATCAACCAGCTGCAAATGTCTTCGCGATCCGTGGAAGTTTCAAATTCAGCTGTCGCCCAGACTTTCTTAGGCTTGGTTTCTTTCGTCATGTTCGCTCCGAACGATAAGTTGCCCTGCAAATGCAAGGTTCAAATTTATCAAATCGGGCGCCGACATTACATCAGCACAACCAAAGTGTCACTAGAACTTATTGATCATCTTTCGAACTTGCTGCTCGAGATTGCCGCTGCCGCCATACTTCATCAACTGCTTGTTCAGCTGCCGCTGCAACTCGGCTTGAATTTTGCCTTGTATACCGCCTGGCGCGGGTTGTCCGGGCACGAGTGAATTTTGCTGAGCGAGAGGATTCTGGGACGTAAACAAACTAGGCAAAAGACCACCAGCTCCCGCCGGCTGCGGGGGTTGGTATACGGAACCAGGCGAGGCACCCTGCAGGAGTGGATGACTGCTGGAGTTTGGTGTCGGCAATATCGCCGATGCCGGTGTTTGCTGGGGAGGCAAGAGCCCGTTCGGCCCAAGATTGCCGGACGAATTACCGGAGCGATAACTGCCGGAATTGTCGTTGTTTGAGCTGGAGTTATTGTTAGAACTGTTGTAATTGTTGGCGGAATTATCGTAGTCGTTGTAATCACCACTGCTGCGAGAACTTCCACCGCTGTTTTTGCGATTATTCTTTGCAGTTCGAGCAGCGTTCTTGTCGTCGATCAGATTCATGGCACGCGCATCCTGGGCGCGCATATCTCCCGAATCGTCGACAATTACCACGAATGCCGCGCCTGTGCTTACATTCGTCATAGCATAAGTGCCAGCCGGCAAAGAAGTATTTCCAGCTTTGAACATCGATATGCTGTCGCCTCCGCCCCCGCCGGAACTACTGCCGGAGTTGCCGCCATTGTCGAAAGATCCTTGCTGTGCCTGAAGTTCTTGCTGCTGTTGCTGCTGTTGCTGTTGCTGCTGATTACTTTTCACTTTCTTTGGTTTTGCCGCTTCAGACGGCATGGAAAGCGAAGTAGCAAGAAGCACTGCCATCGTCGATGCAAGTATCGAAATTTTCAGCATATGACGTCCCCGGGAATGGCTACAGTTGTTATTTGATTAACACTTCTGCACTCTGCTTACCCGTGCAAGAACGTGTTTAGTCACATTGATAAGCAAGTTGGGAATCACCCCATGATGTGGAACATAGAACCTACTGCTTACCGCTACGTAATGAGTCTATTGACGCTTGAAGCCGGCAAATGTTCTCACTTTGATCCTGTGCGCTGCAATTCCTTTGAATTTGCTTGCGCAAACCGGCTGCAGGGCGCAATCGAACGGACAGAACTCGTCCGGGGGCGGCAGCCAATATTCACGCCCATTTCCGACGACAAATTACTACCGAAGCCCCTACGCAAGGCCGCCGGGTTACAAGCCTGGAGACTACGCTCGGCAAGCATACATGCGCCAGATGCAGCAAGAGGAAGAGAAGCGCCACCCGGGAAGCAGCCAGAGCCAGCAGGTTAACCAGGGGCAGCAAAGCCAGAGTGCACAGCAGGGAAGGCAGCTTCAAAATGCGGTGCAATCCTATCTTGGAGTGACGCCAAAAGGCGATACGAGCAAGGGCTACACCTATCAGGACACCGTCAGCATTGACGGGACGAACAGAACCTACCAGTGCCACTTGCCGCCCGGCTACAAGACCCTGAAGAATATGCCTCTGGTGCTGGTCTTTCATGGATTGCAGCTCAACGGCTCAATGATGATGTTTTTGAGCCAGTTTAATCCAGTGGCGGACAAGAATGGTTTTGTGGTCATTTACGGTGACGGCATCGGAAAGGCATGGGATGACGGGCACGCCGGGCGAGGAATCGACGACGTTGGCTATGTGTGCAAAGTAATCGACAAGATCGCCGGCACAGTGAGCATCGACAGAAGAAGAGTCTATGCCTGCGGGATCAGTAACGGCGGCTATTTTTCGCAAATGCTTGCTTGTGCCATTCCGGATCGGCTGGCGGCAGTTGGTGTTGTCGGCTCAACCCTGATGCAGCAAGCAGCGAAAGGATGCCATTCAAATCGACCGATGCCGATCATGTTCTTCCTAGGTACAAGCGATCCGCTGATCGCCTGGGGCACTTCAGGCGCCAGCACGGCAAACGGAGAGCTCAATGAACTTGTAGATTTGGTGGGAGCAGGGAAATACGGTGGCGTGGATTCAGTTTTGGCTCGCTATGGAGGGCTCATGCCGGTGCCTGAGATGATCGAGTTTTGGACCACGCACAATCAATGCGACACACACGCGCATGTCACCAATGAACCGGACAGAGACCCGAAAGACGGCACTCGCGTGAGACGAGAAGCCTATGGTTCGGCAGGAAGAGAAGTGATTCTCTATCGCATCGAAAACGGTGGACATACATGGCCGGGCGGCTTACCATACGCATCTTCCGGTCTTGCCGGCAAAATCAGCCAGGATATAAATGCTTCCGAAACACTCTGGCAGTTCTTCAAAACACACTCCAGATAAGACGCAGAAGGCGAGCCTATGTACTGAACAGAGGCGTCGCCCAAGCGCCGTGAACGAGCGTTAGGCGGCAATGCTGCCGCCCTTACGATCGTTGTCGCGATTAGCTAACGGGACCTTCCGAAGCCGGCGCGGCATCGGCAGTAGGTCTAGCTCCTCGCGGTCCGCCATGCCCCGGGCCACCATGACGGAAGTGGCGGTGTCCGCCGAAGGACGGTGCAAAACGCAGCTTTTGTCTCTGCTCCGGCGTCAGTGTTTCGGCAAAATCCGCCTTGAACGCTATCATCAAATTGGAGATCGAAGCTTTCAAATCATTGATTTTGCCCTGCGCGCTCATGATTGCCGAACGATCGATAGACGGCTTGGTGAGCAGGTCTTTCAACTCTCTCTGGCTCTTCGCCAGCTCTAACTTCTTGGGTCCCAGATTATCTTTCAATGAATTCTTCATTGAGTAGAGTTTTTCTTTCTGGGCATCCGTAAGGTCTAGTCCTCCCTTAAAACCGCGATGATGGCCACCGCACATTTTCCCTTTGCCATCAGCCTTTTCAGCGATGTTGGTTGTAGCAACCGATGTTTCCACTCCGCCCACTTGGGTGTCTGCAAACGCAGGAGCCGCAAGGGAAAGCGAGCTTACCGAAAGAACGAAAAGTTTCCTGAAATTCATGATGCAATTACTCCTTAATCGCACTAATACTCACCGACTGGAACAGCATCCACGTGGAGCTCTCCAAAATTCGGCGCAGCCATTTTTGCTTACAACTGTATAGACGTAAGGTTGCGAAAAAAAGTTCAAAGAAAATCGCTGCCAAAACAAAAAAGTTTGGCAGCGACATATAAATATGAATCTCAGAGGGTCTAAAGTCTCGTTTGACCGCTGTTTCCCGATCAAACAGCCAGACGGAGCCGGCGTCGCCCCGCCTTAATATTGAATTGTGCCGACCCTTGAATCAGCAGCTTTGAACTAGCCGTTCGAATCTGACGAACCGCCACCGGATGCGGCGGCAGCTTCAGCTTTCTTGTCTTTGAGACGCTTCCAGGCTTTTGCCAAGCCGATAATTACCAGCGGCATTGCAAGAACGCAAACCAGAACGAGCGGATCTTGAAATATCTCCATGTTGCTCCTCCACGAGCCAGACTTAATGGTATTGCTACCCCGTACCCTCTATTGACTTCCAACGAGGCAATTGTCTTGGCCTCAGATTTATTCCCGGGTCACCGGTACCAAAACATAGTACCTCAATTTTTTTAACTTCCACGAAATACTTATGTACGGTCTGGCAATTCATTCAGACGGGCGCGTGTAGTTTTCCAAAGACTCGCCGATCAGTCACCATTGGTGGTGCACACATCAGCGCTCACGGCGACACGCTTTTCCAAGATTGCAACAAAGCAGCAAAACGCCCGGAACTAAATGAAGGCCGACAACTTAACGGTCGGCGTTAATAGATTAAACTTTGACATATAAAGGATGAGTTTCTGATATCTTTGGTCCGTTCTGTTGCCAGGGAATCTAGCGATGTCCCGCGATGGCAAGGGCGGCCGCTATTGACGCGGTACAACCGTGCCATTTGAGAGCCACCCCTCTTTGCAACCAGTGTCAGAGGGCAAGCTCAACGTAACCAAGGCAAAGCATCAGACCAGCTGCTCACAGGAGAGAGAAAATGAATACAGCCAAACAGGTAGTCAACCCTTTGCGCGAACTGTCGTCACACGGGCAATCAGTATGGCTCGATTACATTCGCCGCAGCCTGTTGAACAGCGGCGAACTCAAGCGCTTGGTCGAAGATGACGGGCTGAAGGGCATGACTTCCAATCCTGCCATCTTCGAAAAGGCGATCGCCGGCAGCACCGACTATGCCGAACAACTCGTCGAGCTTAAGAAGGACAGCAAGCTCAAAGCGATGGACATTTACGAGCACATCGCAGTCGAAGACATTCAAAAGGCAGCCGATATTCTCAAACCCGTCTACGAAAAGACTCAAAAGCGCGACGGCTATGTGAGCATGGAAGTATCGCCATTCCTGGCAAATGATACAAAAGGCACGATCGAAGAAGCAAAACGCCTCTGGAAGTGGATCAACCGTCCTAACGTGATGATTAAGGTGCCCGCTACTAAAGAAGGGATTCCGGCAATCAAAGAGTTGATCGGCGAAGGCATCAATATCAACGTCACCTTGCTGTTCTCGCAAGAAGCATACGAAGCGGTGCACTGGGCATACATCGACGGCTTGGAAAAATTCAAAAAATCCGGCGGTGATTTGCACAATGTAGCCAGCGTCGCCAGCTTCTTCGTCAGCCGTATAGATACGCTGATCGACAGCATGATCGAAGAGAGACTGAAAACCGCGCAGGGCGACGAGAAAGCATTGCTCAATAAAGTGATTGGCAAAGTTGCAATCGCTAATGCAAAGCAAGCCTATCAAAAGTATTTGAATGTCATAAAGGACGCGCGCTGGAAAGAACTGGAAAAAAATGGTGCGCAAACACAACGGTTGTTGTGGGCCAGCACCAGCACCAAGAATCCTGCCTTCCCCGACTGCATCTATGTAGACGAACTGATCGGAAAAGACACGGTCAACACCATTCCGCCCAACACCTTCGACGCTTTTAGAGACCACGGTGTTGTGAAAAACACACTGGAAGCAGAGGTTCCAGAAGCAAATGCGGTTATGGAAAATCTGGAAAAAGCAAAGATTTCAATGAAAGAAGTCACAGACAAACTGGTAGTTCAAGGTGTAGAACTATTCGCCGATGCATTTAAAAAACTGCTCGCTGCCGTTGAAAAGGCAGGGACGTCCGAAAAAAAGTCCTCGATTAACGGGATGAAGTACGACCTCAATACCGATATATCCGGGAATGTCGAGCAAGCAATCAAGACATGGCAGAGCGAAGGCCGCAACAAGAAGCTCTGGGATAAGGACGCATCGTTATGGACTGGCGCTGACGAAGGAAAATGGCTCGATTGGTTGAACATAATCGACGACCAAATTGCTCAGATCGACAAACTGAAAAAACTCGCGCAAGAGATCAAGGATGCGAAATTCAAATACGCTCTGCTTCTCGGAATGGGAGGCTCCAGCCTTTGCCCTGATGTTCTGCGCAACACCTTCCCGAAGGCGGACGGCTATCCGGAACTCCACGTGCTCGATTCGACTGATCCGCAGCAAGTGAAGACAGCAGAAAAGTCCATCGAAATCAAAGATACGATTTTCATCGTTTCGTCCAAATCAGGAACCACGCTCGAACCAAACATCTTCGAGCAGTATTTTTGGAAAAAGACAGTCGATGCGGTAGGTGAGGCGAAAGCCGGCGAGCACTGGATAGCAGTTACCGACCCAGGCTCGAAATTGCAGGCCCTGGCCGAAAAGAAAAAGTATCGTCATATCTTCCCCGGCTTGCCAGGTATCGGTGGACGCTACTCAGCCCTGTCGAACTTTGGCATGGTACCAGCTGCGGTGATGGGCTTGGATGTGGAAAAATTCCTCACCCGTGCACAAGCGATGGCAAAGACATGTGCCGCAACTACACCTATAAAAGATAATCCGGGCATCGTACTCGGTCTGATTATGGGAGAAGAGGCATGCGTTAAGAGAGACAAACTCACTATCGTCGCTTCACCTAAGATTCAGCACTTGGGGGCCTGGCTGGAACAGCTGATCGCGGAGTCGACCGGCAAATCCGGAAAGGGAATCATTCCCGTAGATACGGAAAAACTGACTTCAGACACGGGCTCTTATAGCCTTGACAGGCTCTTTGCCTACCTGCGTTTTGAATCAGAACCTGATGCGGCACAGGAAAAAGCTATAGAGGCAATCAAGAAAGAAGGCTTCTCGGTGGTGACGATTTCCGTGTCCGATATCTACAATCTCGGTCAGGAATTTTTCCGTTGGGAAATTGCCACGGCTGTAGCCGGAGAGGCATTGAGAATCAATCCTTTCGACCAACCCGACGTAGAAGCAAGCAAAGTTGCCACGCGCGAACTTACGCAGGCGTATGAAAAAACCGGCAAGCTGCCTGAAGAGACTCCATTCTTCGAAGCTGACGGCATCAAGCTTTATGCCGACCAGAAGAATGCCTCTGAAATCGAGAAAGCAGCAGGACAGACCAAAACTCTGTCGGCAATGCTCAAAGCACATCTAAGCAGGCTGAAAGAAAATCAAAGCTACGCAGCTTTGCTTGCATACATTGAAATGACAAAAGCTCACGAAGATGAATTGCAGATTGCACGATTGGCAATCAGGGACAAGAAAAAAGTCGCTACCTGCCTGGGTTTCGGGCCCCGCTTCTTACACTCCACTGGGCAAGCATACAAAGGCGGACCAAACACCGGAGTATTTCTGCAAATCACCGCCGATGATACCGAAGAATTGCCGGTGCCAGAACAAAAATACACGTTCGGCATCGTCAAAGCGGCCCAAGCGGGAGGAGACCTCAAGGTGTTGAACGATAGAGGCAGAGCGGCACTGCGCGTGCATCTCAGCAAGAACATCGCCAAGGATTTGAAGACTCTGACGTCCGCAATTAAAGACGCACTCAAATAATCAGTGCGTGGGACGCTTGCGTATAGAACCTAACGAAATCAACAGGGCGACGCGTGACGTCGCCTCTACAAGAAGGAAGAACTTCATGCAACTAGGAATGGTCGGTTTAGGTCGAATGGGCGCCAATATGGTTCTCCGCCTCATGGACGGGGGACACGAATGCGTCGTATACGATCGCAATCCGGAGCCCGCAAAGGTACTAGCTAAAGAAGGCGCCACCGCGGCATCCAGCTATAAGGACATGGTCGCCAAGCTGGCGAAACCGCGAGCCATATGGGTGATGGTGCCGTCAGGAGAGATTACGGAGGATGCGATTCAAGAACTTTCAGAAGTCCTCGAACCAGGCGACACGATCATCGATGGCGGTAATTCCTACTTCAAAGACGATGTTAGACGTGCTCACATGCTCAGGGAAAAGGGCATTACCTTTGCTGACTGTGGAACGAGTGGCGGAGTCTGGGGAAAAGAGCGCGGATATTGCTTGATGGTAGGAGCGGAGAAGCAGGTTTTCGATGGGCTCGAGCCGATCTTTGCGACTCTTGCTCCGGGTGAAGGGGACATACCTGTTACTCCGGGTAGAGAAAGCTCCAAGACTAGCGCTGAGAATGGTTACATTCATGCCGGACCGGTAGGTGCAGGGCACTACGTGAAGATGGTGCACAACGGCATCGAGTACGGCTTGATGCAGGCGTATGCGGAAGGATTCAGCATCCTCGCCAGCGCCGACTCAGAAGAGCTGCCGGAAGACATTCGTTATGACATCAATGTCGCAGAAGTTGCAGAGGTGTGGAGACGCGGTTCCGTTGTCGGCTCATGGCTGCTGGATCTGACTTCAATGGCACTATCGGAAGATGAAGAGTTGTCCTCCTACACGGGATTTGTGCAAGACTCGGGTGAAGGGCGATGGACCATCCAGGCTGCTATAGAGCAGGCTGTTCCGGCCGAGGTTTTGTCCGCAGCTCTGTACACACGTTTCCGCTCCAGGCAAGAGCAGCCGTTCGGAGAGCGCTTGCTTTCCGCTATGAGATATAAATTCGGAGGACATCTGGAAATGAAATCAAATTCCGATATGAATCGCACACCGGCTAATTCAGGAGCTTCGTAAGCTCGACCTGAGCGTGATTTACACCATTTGAAGACGATGCGAAAATCGTTCAACAAAAGAGGATGGAAAAATGGAAAAAGCAATGTTTGGTGCCGGCTGCTTCTGGGGTGTTGAAGAAGCTTTCCGCACAATGGAAGGAGTCAAGGACACCAAAGTTGGATACAGCGGTGGTGCAACAGAAAACCCGACTTACGAGCAAGTCTGCACAGATCGAACCGGACACGCCGAAGTAATCTACATTGAATTCGACCCGGCAGTGGTTTCTTACGAACAACTGCTCGACAAATTCTTCACCATCCACGATCCAACACAGCTCAATCGCCAGGGTCCGGACGTGGGCAAGCAATACAGAACAGCGGTATTCTTCTACTCGCCCGAGCAAGAGAAGTCCGCCAAAGAGAAAATCGAACAGCTGGGCAAATCAGGCAAGTTTCGAGCGCCCATCGCTACCGAGGTTACGCCAGCTGCCAAGTTTTACCCCGCAGAGGAATATCACCAACGATATTTACAAAAGCGCGGAGTCAATGTCTGCCATTGACATGGCGACTGTATAATGTGCACTCATCTGCGGACTAGCTGGGTAGTCCCAACAATGGAGGAAAGAGCTCATGTCGAGCACGGCAAACTGCCAAATGAGACGTTTCAGAAAGCTGGCTTTGAGTTTTACTCTCGGCTTGCTGGTCACGACAGCAATCGGTTTTGCCCCGACGGTCGCTACTGCCGACACGGTGCAAAATCCGGCTTACGAAAAAGCTGTTCAATCTATGCAAGCGAAAAACTACAACGACGCAATCAAATCGTTCGACGAAGCGATTGGTTTACAAGAAACCAATGCCAAAGCTTACAACCTCCGCGGGCAATGCTTTTTTGCACTCAAGCAATACAAACTAGCGGTCAATGATTTCGGTGAAGCAGTCAAATATGATGACGACAATGCCGAGTACTATCTCTGGAAAGGCTCTGCCGAAGTCAAAATGAACGACCACGTCAGTGCAGTAAAAGACTTCGAGAAAGCAATCAACCTAGATCCGAAGCTTGGAAAAGCATATGCGGGAATGGGCGATTCTCTGAGAGCACAAGGACAGATCGATCTGGCATTGGCTCAATACAACAAAGCCTTGTCTGCTTCTCCTAAAGACGCTGAAATCCTGACAAAGCGAGCCGATGCTTATATCGATGCAGGCAACAATGATGCGGCGATCAAGGACTACAATTTCGCCATTCAGATTGCCCCGGATTACGGCACCGCATACATCAATCGCGGCTCGGCTTTCAGCGGACTGCAAAAGCCCGAAGATGCGCTAAAAGACTATGACAAGGCTCTGGCCCTGGATCCATCCAATTCTGAACTGCTCAAAAAGCGCGGCCATGAATATTTCAAACTGAAAAATGCCAAAGAAGCGCTTGAAGACTACAACGATGCCCTAAAGCAAGATCCGACCAGCGCTCAGCTCTACTATCACCGCGCCAAGGCTCTAATGCAGTTGGGCTCAGACGGCGAAGCAATGGCAAGTCTCGAAGATGCTTTGAGATTGGATCCCAACCAAGGCAACTTTTATCTGGCGCGCGCCTTCCTCTGGCACAAACTGGGCAAGTCGGTGCTGGCGCACGAAGATATCAAACGGGCGCAGTTTTTTGACCCAACCCTGCCCAAGGAAATCAAGTTCGAAAATGATCCTAAGAACCCGGACCGCTATTTCGAAGAAACTTTCCTGCAAGACACCAATAAGACAGGCTTGAAAGATACCTCAGAAACACTCAAGCCCCAATAACGGGAATGAAATTCAAAACGGGGGTGCGCAGACGCCCCCGTTTTTCTTTGAAAGCCCCACCAGCGCGAGAGAACCATCAAACCGCAAGCAAATAGCGGGCGCAATTAATGTTTTGGAACCAGGTGTCTAAAATTTGTTCTTAAGCAGTACTTCCAATTAAGCGCTAAGCCAAGGATAATCTGTAGGCAGTACCGCGGGAAGCATTGAGGAATTTTCGGTGCACGAAAGTGATCGTCAAAGAGAAGCCAGAAAGCGCTGGGAGATTTATAAAACTGCCGGACAGCAGGCGTATCTGCAAAATCAACTAGTCCAATCAGAATTGAGCTGGCTCAGCTCACTGGAAGAAGCTGAATCACTGGGCGAAAGCAGCCAGCAGCTTGTTGTTTCGCTGGAAGGACTGTCGGAAATATACTGGGCACAGAGCAAGTATGCGATGGCTGCGCCATTGTGCCGCCGATTGCTGAGAATCTATGAAAACACGCTGGGAACCGATCACATGGATGTGGCGGTAATCGCAAACAATTTGGCGATGCTCTATCACTCCTGGAAGAAGCATGAAGATGCCGAACGCTTCTACAGGCAGGCAATTGCGATCAAACAACAGCATCTGCCTGAAAGTCACCCTGATCTGGTGAATTTGCTTGCCAGCTATGCGCGTCTACTTTACGAAACCAACCGCACCGAAGAAGCGGAGTTGCTGAAAGCCAATACCGGCGCTTTCGCTCAAACGTGGAAGCGTTCCGGCAGCTGGACTGCAATGAAGTAACGCCCTGAAAAGATTACATTTTCGCAACAGTGACAGATAAGCGGTATTGCTCGCATATTGTTGGGCAATCTTACAACAGAGTTCAACACGACCAGCGGGATTGTGGATAAGGCACAAAGCCGCCCCTCTTAAGCAGCGGGCTTAGCATTCTTTCAGTGCACAGCTCGCTGGTCGTGCGTTTAGGGGTTGGCGGGCGGCATCGCATGTGGTGCTGCCTTCAACTTTTGCATGTGCTCACTCTTACAATTGAGGCAAGCGAACGTCGCGACGCAACTTATATGGCACATTGATTCTAAGCTCGTCGAGAGAATCATCCAGCGAAATCTCATTGTTGGCTGCATGTTGCAGAGCACGCACTCCGTCTACAACCGTAATCGCTTTGTGGCGAATCAAGAATTGGCATCTCAGCGCCGCCAGCAATGTTGCCTCATCAATAGCGCCGGCAACGACAAGCATTTTTCCTATCAAAGATGGATAGCGCGCCGTCAATTCAATCGCTTTATTTATTTGCGATTCGTCTACCAACCCGCACTTTCTCAGCAATTCTCCGATTACAACACGTTGCTCAGGACCGGCTTCATGTTCGTCGGGAAGCTCGGACAGCCCTGCAGCTTTTCGCAAATCACGAACCCCCGTCTGCAATTCGATATCGCCGCCGAGAATTTTGCCCTGAAGCACGAGCGCCACTTCAAGGACGCTCTCCGTCAAAAGACCGAGTTCCAGCAAAGCAGAACCGACAGTCAATTGTCGTTCCAAGCCTAGCTCCAGCGCATTCATCAAATCACTTTCAGTTAGAACACCGGCTAGCATGAGAAATTCTCCCAGCCTGATGGAGCGCTTTTGAAAAGCTCCGCTCTTGTGCTTCGCATTTATCAAACCGGCGGAAGTGCCCGCCTGAGCTCGCAATTCCTTGGCTCCACTCACATATGTGAGATTGCCGTCTCGGATCATCCGCTGCACTTCCAGCACTTTCGCTAGCACCGAATGCGATACTATGCCCTTAAGAATCAAAACACGTCCAAGTGGAAGATTGGAGTTGTATCCTTCATGCTGACACTCATCCAACTGTTCTTTCGAAATCAGCCCGGAATCGACAAGCAAGCCGCCCAAGCTGCTGGGCGAAGGAGTGTTGTGAACGCGAGTGCGCCAACCCAGTCGAGCCAGCGCATCAGCTATAGATAAGCCCTCTTTGCGCGCAAGCGGTACAGCCATTTTGGCCTTCGCCAACGGTAAATCCCAGATTTTCATCATAGACTGCAGCGCCACTGTCAAATTGACGTCGGACTCGCTGACCTTATTGGACAAGACCAAAGACCGTCCCAGCGGCAAGCTGAGTTGCACGGCTTCTCGGATCGAAGCTTCCAGATCTTCAGAGCTGAGAAAGCCGAGTTGGACCAGAAGTTCTCCAAACAAAGGGACCTTATTCGTCATCGTAAATGCCTGAATTGATATCGCTACAGCCGGACTCCCGAACCCGGAATATTACCAGTTTCAACTTGTCAAAAGATGAAAAGGCATGGTTCAGCAGCTGCTTGCAACCATATGACTAATGCGAGCTCATTCGGAACGCTTGAATTAGTGCCCGTTGGCACGCTCCAGACCGGCGATAACGAAATTAGCAGCCATAGCCTGGCGCAGTCCGATGCCAATAATAGGAGCCGGGTCGGGCAAGTGAAGAGGCAAGAATGGCAAGGAATTATTGTCAAAATGACCGACAAGATGAAGTATCTTGCCACGACCAAATGAAAAGGTCACAGCCAAAATCCCCTGTCTGTCAGGATCAAGAGTGGCGAGGTCTCGACTGACCGCGAGCACCTTAACTGCGTCCGGTCTGAGCACCCGCACAGTTTGGCTTTCTTCATCCAGTTTCCAACTGGCATTTGAAACCGTGCCTTGGAAGAATTCTCGCTCAGGCAGCACGACGTGCGCGTCGACGACATTCCCCTTGCTCTTGCCCTTATTCCAATCAACATAGCCTGGAAATGTCTGCCTGAGCATGTTATCGAGAGCCCAATCCGTAGTCAAAAGATAGCCGCCGCGCGCAACAAAATCACGAATTGCTTGCAGCGAACTTCGCTCCAGTTTGCCGGCACAGTTGATGACCAGAACCTTGGCTTTCGCCAGAATGACAGGATTGAGCTGGCCGGCACCAATCGTCGTATGCTGAATACCAAGATTCTTGAGAGTGCGATCAGCTTTATCCCACTGCCCTTTTACTTCGACAACTTCTGTCGGATCGGTTGACTCTGCTTTGAGTGAAAATTGAGGATGCGCTTTGCTCACCCAGGCGCGATAGACATCTTTTTCGACGCGTGCCGGTTTAGGCTTCTTCAGCATAACGTCTGTTCTTGCCATACCGGCCGCTGCAAAAGCATCATCAGGAGCAGTCTGTCTCAAGACGTTTCCTTCGAGCAGCGGCTTATTCAACGCACTGCCGGCGGTGCTCTCGCGAACGGCATTGCCTTGCAATGTCGGCGGTTTTACCTTCATCATCATCGTGCTGTGACCAATTCCCTGGTCAGCCTGTCCATTGACATTGACGTCGGGAAAAGCTGCATCGACAGAGTCAGCAGTCGAGCCGACCGAGCCGGGCGAAGCATTTTCCGAAACGCCGGAACCACCCCGACCGCTCGTGAAAGACGGCGCCACTGTCGGCATGGATGCCGTCTTGGAAGCGCTTTTCGCCAGCGCACTGGAGGACAGACTCGGCAGAGAAGGTGCCAGCAGCGCAATTGAAGCAAGCGAGAGAACTATCGAAGTACGTCGCCGGGTCAAAACAACCTCAATTCAGCGCCAATCGGTAACATAATAAACCGACGACGTCGAAATCCTTTCGTTCCCAAGAAAAGTATTGTGGGAACCCCTTGTGGGGGCGCATTGTGGGAACTCATTGTGGGGGCGCATTGTGGGAACTCATTGTGGGGGCGCATTGCATGCGCCCACAAAATGAAGGAGATGCTCATCAGATGACTCCGGAATTATTGGGTCCTTTCAATTTCGGGCGCGTGCAACGCGCCCCCACGCAACGCGCCCCCACGCAACGCGCCCCCACGCAATGCGGCACCCACGCAACGCGCGCCCACGCAACGCGCACCCACGAAAAATTCTTAGTTCCAGAGCTCAATAATGGTCGTCAAGATCGGAGCCAGCTTCTGGACGTTGACCGGCTTGTTCAAGTAGTAGTTCATCTTCAACCCGAGAGCTCTGGCGATGTCCTCCTCGGCTTCAGACACAGTCAAAACAACAACCGGTATCTCTTCCAGCTTCGGGTTGTCTTTGATGACTTCCAGAACCTCATGACCATTCTTCTTAGGCATGTTCAAGTCAAGAAGAATCAGATCCGGACTCTCGGCATCTTTATACTTACCGCGCTTGCTCAGGTATTCAATAGCTTGTTCGCCATCAGTGACGATAGTCAAGGTATTCTCGAGTCCACTTTCTTTCAACGCCTCCTCAGTCAAGGCGATGTCGGCAGGACTATCCTCTACAAGTAGTATTTCGACGGGATTTTTCACAAGCTATCTCCTAGATTCATCCGGCAATAAAAAGCACAATTCCGAACCCTTTCCCAGTTGGGACTCAGCCCAGATAACCCCTCCGTGATGCTCGACAATCTTCTTGCAAATGGCAAGACCGATTCCTGTACCCGGGTATTCCGTCTTGGCGTTGAGGCGACTAAACATACCAAAAATCTTGTTGAGATAGCGACTATCCATTCCGATTCCATTATCCTTGACGGAAAATTGATAATCGCCGCCTTGATTACGCCAACTGATATTGATCTCCGGCGTCGCCTCCGGATTGCGAAACTTCAAAGCATTGGCAAGCAAGTTCTGGAAGAGCTGCACCATCTGCAATTGGTCGGCCACAATCACCGGCAATTCGTCGCAATTAATTATTGCCCCGGTTTGCTCGATGCTAACGCTCAAATTGTCCTTCACTTGCTGGATCACTTCATTCAGATTCGTAGACTCGAACCGTTTTTCCTGAGACCTGATTTTCGAGTGGCTCAAGACTCCACGAATCAACTGCTCCATTCTCACGACCGCATCGTCGATGAAAACGATAAAGCGCCGTCCATCTTCGCCCAGCTGATCCGAATATCGGCGCTTCAAAAGATCTACGAAACCTTGAACCGACTTGAGCGGTTCTTGCAAATCATGAGCAGCAATTTTGGCAAACTCCTGCAATTCTGCGTTGGAGCGCGAGAGGTTTTGCATTTCCTTAGCCAGCAGCTGTTCTAATCTTTTTCGCTCAACGATTGCGGTTAATTGTTTGCCGATATTTGCCATGACTTCCAGAAATGGAGCGTCCGGTTTTTCACCGGCGGCAGCGAAAAACTCGACGATGGCGAACAGCCGTACACCTTCGTAAACCGGCACGGCAAGACCGCTTTTAAGTCCTTGATGTTTGCTCAGCCAGAGACAAAGCGCAGAATCATCGGTGGCAATATCATCGAGCCATACAGGCGCACCCGACTCCCAGGACTTACCGGCAAGACCTACGCCAGACAGCAACTTTTCGCGCAAAACAGAATCGTCCGCACGGATTTTGAAGTCCTCAGGAAAGTACCAGACTTTGGAGACCTGACACTCACCTTTCGATTCGGTGTCGACAATATTGCCGCAACCAATCGTCCATTTTGTATGAGTGCAAACTTCCTTTAACAGCGTGGCTACAGCATCCTCAACAGTTGGAGCAAGGTTGATCGCGATCGTGACGGCTTGCAAAAGATCGACAAGTACCATTTTTTGTTCGAGAACAATTTTCTGGCGCAAAGTTTCTTCGGCAATTCGCTTTTCTGTCGTGTCCCTTGCAATCCGCGCGTAACCTCTGAGGTTGCCCTCCTGGTCGAACAAAGGCGTGTTGATAAAACTCACCCAGTAACGCGTGCCGTCTTTGCGCTTTCGCCAACCTTCGTCTTCGTAGCGCCCCTTCAATACGGCTTCGCGCAATCCATGCTGTGGTTCGCCGCGCTCAACCGCAGATTGCGGATAGAAAATTGAAAGATTTTTGCCCAGAATTTCTTCGCTCGAATAACCTGTAATCCTTTCGGCACCGGCGCTCCACGTGAGAATGTTGCCTTCATTATCAAGCATGAAGATGGCGTAGTCCCTTGCACTTTCGACAAGCAACCGAAATTTCTCTTCGCTTTGCCGGACCATTTCATGTGTACGCGCGCGGTCGATGCCATATCGAATCGAACGCTTGAGCAGCTCACCGTCGATGCGACCTTTGATCAGGTAATCCTGAGCACCTTCCTTTAGTGCTTCGGCAACCTGCACAGGATCATCAGTTGATGTAAGAACGATAAGAGGGGCGCTGCGGGCCTTCGCTCGAACTCCACGCAAGGTATCAAGCCCGTCGGAGTCCGGCAGAGAAAGATCCAGAAGGATGCAATCATAACTGGTGTAGTCCAGGCACGCCAAAGCTTCTCGTAAAGACGCGGCGCTCGAGATTTGAAAATCCTCCGTTCGCAAAATCGCACTCACAGCTTTGAGCTGCGCGCGACTGTCTTCAATTACAAGAATCGACTGCGACATGAGCTACAATCCGTATCAGTACTCCTGACGATTTACACACTGAGGGTTTCCGGCGAATTCGCCCGGCATTATGTTCAAATTCTTGCTAAAGACTGCAGCTACTGCCTTAGCCTTTATGTATGTGCTTCCCGCCCTACCCGGAATCGAATTCAAGGGTGGCTTTCTCGATGCTGCCATATTGGCAATTGTTTTTGCATTCCTCTTATGGGTGGTTGAGGTCGCGGCTATGATGCTTGCAACCGTGTGGACCATTACCACGCTTGGCTTAGCGCTCCTTATACTTATCCCACTCTGGATTTTCGGTTTCTGGATATTTCCTGCATTAGCCCTTGAGCTGGTTGCGTTTGTGGCGCCAGATCACCTGTCCATTCACGGATTCTTGCCCCCAATTTTGGGCGGATTAACGATGATGATCATTAGTATGTTGACCGGCGGGTTCGCCGCGACTCTCAAATGCTTGGACAAAGCGCGTGGGCGCGATTAATCACCGCCTGACGGCGCTTATGCGGACCCTTCAAGACCTACTCATCTGTAAAACCGGCACAACATCTGAAGTTTAGAACTGCCTGTATCGGTTGCTCTTCGGGGATATAGGCGTCAAGCAATGAGTCAATCATCGTTTTTATGTTTTTGCAGCCCATAGAGCTTTTTGCGCAAGTGCCATGACAGAGGCGGACCGGGCACATGGTCGGGTTGACGAACTCGTTGCGCCATCGAGCGAACAAGCCTTCAGACGGTAGAGAGTTGGTGAGGGATGCGGCTTCAGGAGCATCGACGCCTGCCGGGGACTCGCAACAGCTGTCGCCTGTGACTGCACTTGCCTGAGTAGAACCAGCCGGCACCTTCTCTACCGCAGCGGATTCGCCGGGAGCGGCAACCGGTGCAGTGCGCTGAGGGCGAGAAATCCTCAACGACTGCTCAGCCCATGCAGCGCTTCCTGCCACAGTGCAAAATGCGAGCAGAAACACAGCAAAATTGAAAGTCGCTCTAATCAAGCGCATTTGCAACTAGCTAAAACCTCAGAAGTCCCCGCAGCGCTCCGCCGCCGCCACCGATTCGGCATACCGGGCAGTGCAACCCTGCCGATCGTAGCGCATAACTGGTTCCTACTTGTAGAGCGACACCAAGAATTGCTCGAGTGGCAACGCCTGCAGCACTAGGCCCCTTTCTCTGAGTGGCCTGGGCGGCAGCTTGATTGCGCTGGGTCTGAAGCTGAAACGGCTGAGGCTGATTGGTGTTCGCAACCGGAGTCGACGGAGGCGATACGCTGAGAACGGGAGCATTGGGATCGTTTACATCAATGAAGGGCGCAGCTTCTTCCTGAATCTCACGAGTGGTCTTGGCCCGGGCTCGATAGAAATTGGGCGCCGCTTGCGGCCCGCCGTGCGCATTGTGGGCGCTGTGGGTATCCCGTCCGAATCCGTAAGATCCAGGCTGAGAATCATAACGATCAGAACCTTCAAGCGAATCATGACGGACGACGGCTTCGCGTCCTCTATCCTCGCGCTCATTCGACCGACCATAGTATTCTCTGATTTCGGCGCGGCGAACCTCTTCTGCTTCGCGCTCCGAAACGCCGCTAGAAGTAGCGCTGGAGGCAGAAGGGGAAATGCCGGACGAATGTCCGGAACCGGAACCTCTGCTCGTTGCAGCCCCCCCGGCAATTTCTACGCCCAACTGCGACTCCACCGATTCCACCGCTTCGCGCAGTTCGCGGTCGTCCGGACTGAGATTGAGGGCGGCTCGATAACTCATCAGAGCTCCAGCCAAATCATTCTTCTTCTCAGCCAGAGCGCCTAAATTAAAGTACCCATCCGGATTACGCGGCTCGAGCAGAACGACTTTCTTAAAAAGCTGCTCCGCCTTTGCTTCCTCGCCTCGTTTGTGCGCTTCCATACCTTCTCTCAAGAGCGCCGTTGCTTGACTTACCTTATGCGAAGGACCGCGAGAGATGCGGTTGCTGCTCGATGAAGAATAAGTCACTGGATTGTCCAAAGCCGTGGGACGCTTCTCGACCTTGCGCGAGTCCAGAGCTGCGGTCTCTGCTGTCAGTGTGACTTCCGGCTTTTTCTCAGCCGACTTCACTTTCGCGGTCACAGGGCGATTGGAACCTCGTTTTGCCGCCGCTTTGTTTTTGCCCTTTTGACTTTTCCCTTTTGCGGGTTGAGCCGGGGCGGCAAGTTCGTGAGCGACTTGCGCATCGGTCGGCAAGACAGCATCTTTTGCGAATTCATTGCCGAACTGTTTGGCAATTTCCTTGACGGTTTCTTTGGCGGTGGTAGCCACCGGCGCGGAAGTCTCCGGCGCCGTCTCAGTAGGTTGGGTTGAAGATGCGGCGACAGGCTCCTGCGCTGCTGATTCCGTGACCTTTTGAGTGGCAATCTCGGACGGCTTTTCAGCAGCCTTTTCAACCTGACTTTCAGACGGAGTTTCGGCAGCTGGCGGCTTTTCTTCAGCCTTTCTTGCAACCTTCAGTTTCTTGCGGTCAATAAGCAGAGTCGAAGTGATGCGCTCGACGCGTTCTTCATCGCTGCCGCTCTTCTTCCTGCCAAAAATACGCTTTTCCACACGCACGAGCCTTTCGGCAAAGTCGCCCTGCTGCGCCTCGTTTCCGAACAAAATCTTCTCGGCATGCACAAGTGCGGCCTCGTCGCTTTCTGCGGCAAAGACCTGCATTGACGGGCAGACCAAGCAAAATGCGATCGCCAGACTCAATCCTTTGTAGAAGGCGCGAGCTTTTAGAGACGGTAAAAGTCCAGCCTTTTGGCTTTGGGGGTGCATGTGTTAAACCACGAGACCGCTTCCGTAATTATCTACATTATGCCCAACGACGTAAAAGCGCGCTTGCGTGTTCCCGATACAAACCAACACAGTTCTTACCGCCCCTAACAATGCGTCGGTATATGTTTTTACCTCCGCCGCTCAGAATGAAAAAACTCGACTCATATTTCGCCCGGGAGGAAAGCATATGCTGCGCAAAATTGCTGTCTCTTTGTTTATGGCGCTCGCCACGGTCACTCCGGCTTTGTCCGCAACCCCATCGACACTCACAGAAACTCAGATTTCAAAAGAGTTCAAAGGATACACGGGAGCTTTTGTTCTAAAAGATCTGAGCGATGGCTCGATAGTTAAGTACAACGAAAAACTGCTGAAAGAGCGAGACAATCCCTGTTCCACCTTTAAAATTGTCAATTCCTTGATTGCAATCGATTCAGGAGTCATCAAAGTGGATGACTCGAAGATGAAGTGGGATGGGAAGAAGCGCGAAATAGAGTCGCATAATCAAGATCAAGATATGCAGAGCGCGATGACCAATTCTGTCGTCTGGTATTTCCAGAAGGTGGCTGAGAAAATCGGCTCAGAGCGCATGAAAGAATATCTGCATACACTCAAATACGGCAATGAAGACATTTCCAGCGGATTGACCAACTTCTGGTTAGGAAAAGATGGTTCGCTCATGGTTTCCCCATACGAGCAGGTCGATTTCTTGACCCAGCTTTTCGAAGACAAATTGCCCGTCAAGAAAGAGTCCATGAGCGAAGTGCGCAAGCTCATCAAGCTCAAAACCGAAGGCAGCAATACTTTGTTCGGAAAAACCGGAACCAGCAGCGGGGCTAAATTCGGCTGGTTCGTCGGCGCAGTGAAACACGGGGACAAAACCTATGTTTTCGCCACCAATGTCCGCGCCGATGAGAACGCCTACGGGCGCAACGCCAAGAAGATTACAGAAACCCTCTTAAACAAGTTGGGACTGCTCTAGCGAAGTTTTGACGACGGGCGGGTAGCAGTAGGATAAAAGGGTAAAAAGCTGAAAGAGGACTGGTCACACCGGCTCTCTTTCAGCGCTATCCTGTGTTGAAACATCTAAGGTGTATTCGTAGAAGCCGAGTTAAAAGAGTCTGCTCATGAAGATGAACAAATTGATGGAGCCGCACTGGCAAAAAGTCAGCGGCTGGAATTCGCTAAAACTTACGACAATAGCGGAAGAAATCTTAGATTTTCAAATAGGTGATGTTAACGATGAAGAGGATTGCCATGTACACCTCCTCGATCTAGGCATAGAGTCCGATTTTCTGCGTTACGCCTTGAAGGTGGTCGAAAGTCTGTTCGAGCGTTATTCGCGAACGAAACATTCAGAGTCTCTTGTCGCATTTGTTTCGCTCGATGACGGCAGTGAGTTGGACGATTTCGAGCCGACCGAAGAAAATCCATGGTTTGATTGTTCAATTCACTTTCACATCGAACATCCCGATGGCACCGTGTTCATGAATCCGATGACGATCGAAAGGTGCACGCAACCCGTTTTGATAGTCGACTCAAACGACCCGATGTTCTCAAAAAACCTTGCCAGAGATTAACGCCTAACTGTTTTATCTTCGGATATGCCGTTCTTCAAGCCAAAGAAGCCCAAACAGAAATTCGACTTCAAGCCCCCGAGGACGAAGACCACAGAGAAACTTATCTCTGTCGAGGAACAGATTAGCATCGAAAAATCACGCTGTGCACAGATGGTGGCGGCGGCAGAAGCAGCGGTAAAGGCAAGAAACTTCAATCAGGCGGAAGACTTGTATTCTGCTTGTTTGCCGATTATGGAACAAGTTTATGCCGGCGACAGCAAAGCGATGGCTGACTGCCTGCTCGCACTTGGCGATGTCTATTACTGGCAAGACAAATTTGGACTGGCGCTTCCCATTTACCAGCGCCTCCTTGCGATGAGGGAGCGAATGAAAGATTCATCGCCGGCTTCACTCGTCACTGCATATTTCAAGGTTGCAAAAGCACAGGAGCACTTAGCCAACATAGAAGAAGCTCGAGATACATTCAAGCGCGCCGCCGAGATTGCGCAAAAGACTTTGATGCTCGGGCACCCGCTTCTTACGAGCGTTCTAGAATCGTACGCCAATTTTTTGCAGGCAAAAACAACCAATCAGGGATTGGCGGACGACATGAGGCGCAAGGCAAAGACAAGCCGAGACACCTATGTTGATCCGGAAGTTTTGAAAAACGAGGCAGAAGGAAGAGTCGGTGAGGCGAAGTGGAAGGATGTAAAAGTCTCACAGACAAAAGATCCCACTCTTTGGAAAAACGCCGAGGCGCCGGAATCGAAAAATCCTATCGTGCGCGCACTGCGTAAATTGCGTGAACATCCTCGCTTGGCAGTCGCTTTTCTCACTTTGCCCGTTTCTGTCGGGCTGCTCATAGTCATAATTTCCGCCACGTACTATTTGACTGGAGGTGAACGAGTGCAAACGCCACTCGTTCAGAAGGGAGACTCTTTTCGCTCCAGCGACGCTCAGCAATCATTGGAGGTGCTGGCGAACAATGAGATGAAGGTCAATACTGGCGATGACGAAACCACTGTTGAATACATTACGCTTAGCAATCCGTGGAGAGAGTTGAAGTATTACTACTTCGAACCTAACACCCGAGACATCATTCTGTATCCAAGCATCGAAGGTTTGAGAGACGAAGAAGGCAGAATATTGTCGGCGGCATCAAATCCCAGAACTTCGACGATCATGGAGATGGAGCGATTTTCAAAACAACTGCATGAAGTGAACATCAAGTCCAGCAACGAGGAGCGAACATCAAAACTTCGAGAATTTACAGCCAAATACCTCTACGAGAATCCATACACTCACGGTAAAGAGCAGCCAAACGTCATCTTCGCCGCTTTTGAAAATACAAATAGTGCCAATCACTTTGTTGAGTTTCTCCAAAGATGCGGGAACTTTGACCCGAACTTCATCTCCTTTCGTGGCGGAGTGAAGCTGCTGGACAGTAGGCCTGCAAGAACACGCGCCCTGATAAAGTGCATTGTGATACCCGATAACCGCAGTCAAAGACATGCCTCATTCTTTGTTTGCGCTACTAATGACTATGGGCAATTCCTTACGGAGCCGCAGTTGAACAGAGCTCTAGTAATGAGCAGTGTTGACGGGCGCGATCCATCCCAAACAGTTGGTGCCGACGAACACACCAGGATCACTTCAACAAGCCGTGTGGTTGTCTCGAAAGTAAGCAGAGAGAGCATCAACACGGCAGCAAACTTGCTGGCATGGGTATTTGTCCTGCTGCCGATTTTCGCAATTTTCTACAAAGTCTTCGAGCCCCGCTTCAATCGCGCAGCCTACGAAAACAATGATGCATCACTGGAAGTCTACCTGTCCTACATCTATATAATCGCTCTTGCAGCTTATATTTTCTTTTTCACCGCGGTAGTTTTCTACGTGATGTGCGTATGACAAAACCCATCTGAGCGATCCGCAAATCAGGTTCGAATTTTCCCGGGAGCCGATTAGCGAACGAGTCCCCAGGCGCCTTCCACAGTGTGGTGAGACAAGACCATGCGAAGATGACGGATTACGGAGCGCAAACCCTGCGCATCGCAATCAGACGGCGCAGTGAACAGCAACGCCTTCAACGATACGATTGCGGTTTTGAGAACTTCGATACTTTCGGTTTCATCAACCAGGTCGAGACAGTCAGCAACACGATCGCCCCAGAGGCGCGCACGCCTCTTCACTTCAAATGGCAGTTTCCTGTAGCTAGCCTGACTGCGAGCAGGAGAACCATCCAGCAAGATGTTATTGATTACCCACTGGCGTTGCTCGTCATACCCATGACCGAGCGCGAACAGATTACGGCTGGGGTCGCCATAAAATAGATATTGCTCGACAGCTTGAATAATCTCTTTGGTCGGCTTCGGACCAGCTAGATTGCGAGCGTAATAGCCGCGCCCTTTGCGCCAGGCACCAGGTATGATACCAGGCGGCAATCCACCGAATATATCCCTGACCTCTACTAGATTGTCTTCGAGTTCAGAAATCGGACAAATATACTCTTTCAGATAACTGATGTTACTGGGCAGCTCTTGCAACAACTACCAAATCCTCACAAACAGCAATCAAATTCATTTGAATTCGACTCTCCTATGTTAAGTCGTTGAATGATCATTGTCGAGCAAAGTGAACGATTACTTATCGCTTGAAAACCTCGCGTAATCTCCCTACTCTGAGGGGTTTTGTATGAGGGTGGTTGTGAAGCGAGCCGTCGACAAATAGTTTTCAGGAATCGCATTCAGCAGAATTAATTCACCCAAAAATCGAGTTCAGCGTCGCAACAGAAATTTAGAGTGTGAAATCGAGTTTTGTTTCCTAAACAACACTTTTTCCAAATTACCAGGAATCAGTGCCGCCGCCGCCAAATCCGCCGCCGCTGAATCCGCCGTCAAATCCACTGAATCCGCCACCGCCGCCGAAGCCACCCCAGCCACCATCACCGCCACCACTACCGCCACCGCCGGAATATCCGCCTTGAAAGACCGGCGGTTGCGTGAAGCCTGATTGAATCGAATACATCCCCCGTCCGAGATCATCGAAATACCAAACCGGATCGAATGTGGAATAGCTCGCGCCATCGGTATAGGGCTGATACCAATCAGGCGGAGTGACCAGCAATTCTTTGAATTTTTCCGCCCACATATCCGCACAGCCCAGGACCATGGCATAGGGCAAGAGACGACCAAAAATTGTCGGATCATCTTTTGCAAGCACAGCGATTCTCTGCTTCTCGGCTTTTTCTACGAATCGTTTGAAAGATAAACATTCAGAAAGCGCCTTCGAGCCCAACTCCGTGCGCGCAGGCATAGCACCTGCAGCTAGAATGGTTATCAAACCGGAGAGCACGAGACCACCACCGCCGGCGACACCATCATTCCAGGTATGCACGGCCATATAAAGACCGGCGACGAGAATCAAACCAAGTCCAAGAGCACGGAAAAATGCACGATCAGATTCCGGGTGCCGCGTAAAGTAGCCACCATTCAATAGCTGTGTCCAAATGGAATTCTTGATGTCTACGATATGCGGCTGAAATTTTCCTTGCAGCGTAGATAAATAGGTCGTATCGCACACATATCCAAAAAGCGCTGCCATGAAAAACGTTTCGTGCTGTTTGAGCGGAATGGCGTTGTATGGCGGAGACAACTTCTTGAACTCGTAGTCTTTGTCACTCATCATCAAGATGCCGTTGTAGGGAATCTGACGAATTCTGAGATAGCCTCTTGCAGCAAGGTCAATAAGTGTGGAAGTCACATCGGGCATGTCGACTTTCTCATCGATTAAGGTTCCGACTTCTGCAGGCGTGAGATCAGACGGAGGAGTAAACTCAACACCCACAGCGCGTCGAGGCCCCTTGTCTTTGCCCTGAAATAACCAGTATAGATACAACATGATTGAAGTGCCAAGCGGCAGCACAACTAGCGGATACCAGTCCAAGAACCAATCTTTAGCTTGCTGGACTCTAGTCGGCTGAGGAATCGCAGAAGCCGGCAGCCCTGCAACAATAGTCAGTCCTTCTCCGGGTGCCAAATTCTTGGCACTGAAAATGATGTTGTTAGAATCACGTGTCACCGACGCATGTTTCTTCGAACCGAAGAAGCCAACATAAGAGGTTGTCTTGATGTCTTTTATGCTCACGCCGGACGGAAAGGAGAGTTTCGCAGTGGCGGAGTCAACCGGATACTTTCCCTCGTTGCCGTTGACGTTCCAATAGAACTCAGGTCCGCCTTCGAGGTAATTGATGGCTCGGCGAACATCATAATCAATCTTGTAAGTCATGTATCCAGACACAAGAACATCCGGATCACCTATCTGCAAAATTATCTCGCGGTTCGCTCTGTGCGTCTCATACCGGTACGGATTGCCTCTTTGATCCTTTACGCCGGTGAAGTTCAGCACCAGGTTGTATAAGCCGCCTTGGCGGTTGTAGACGATCGGAATGAAGCGTCGAATGCCATGCCGTCGATTGGTGCCGAAATCCATGACCAGGGTTTCTTCAATGTGCGCTGTACCATCTTTGGCAAGTGTGATGTCCGCATTGAATGATTTGATTCGCTCGGCGAGCGCAGGACTTGTCGAGACAATAAGGAAGCACGCCAGTAAGGTCAGCCTCGTCAGTCCGGCGACCTTGGAGCTGAAAAATTTCATTGAGACCTCTTGTCTTTGAAACAACTTGGGTTTGAAAAAACGACTTGGGTTACAAATCAGGTGGGCGTATCTTTTACTAAGCGACTGACGATGTTGAAAACTATTACCATTCTTATCGTTCGGACGCCTGGCAACCCCTTCTTTAATCAAACAATTATATATGAGTCTTCCTGCAGAGCTGAAAGTTCAACACCCACCCAGGCAGCAGTTTCGAAGCGCTCATCTAGGGCATTGGCAGTGAGTTTGGCGACGATCGCGTCGAATTTAGGTGACAGGCCTGCCACTTTTTCAGCAGGATGCAACTGAGTAATGGGCGGCGGGTCGGAGCCGACAGTCAAGAAGTAGAGCGTAGCGCCCAGGGCATACAAATCGCTTTGCGGACAAGGCTGTCCTCGGAATTGTTCGGCGGGGGTATATGAATGCTTGCCTACGCAATCTCCGTCTTTGACATTAATGGAACTGCCGGCCACGCTGAAGTCAATCACTTTGATGCTGGCGTCCGGCATCAAGATAATGTTGTCCGGCGTGAAATCGCGATGAACAATCGGCGGAACGATCGAATGCAAATAGGCGAGCACCTTACACATCTCACAACCCAGGCGTATCGCTTCCGCCTCAGAAATTGGTCCTTTGGTTGCGACTAGTTGACGCAGCGATTGTCCTTCCACGTGCTCGAGAACCAAATAGACACGGCGGTCCTCAGTGAAAACGTCTTGAAGCTTCACGATATTTGGATGATCGAGCCGGGCGAGAATCGAGCCTTCGTTCTCAAAGTCAGCGGCGGATTCAATCAAGTTGCCCATGTCGTCGTCACCAGTCAAAATAAATTCTTTGATGACGACCGATTGATCATCTGCATTGCGCGCCAGATAAACATTCGCCTGTCCGCCCGATTCAAGCTTGCCGGTGACTGTAAGTTTTCCGCCCCTCAGAGTATCTCCAGCCTCCAGCAATTCTCTGCGTTGACGATCAGCATTAGAAGTGAGCAAATCAAACCAAATCTGCGTGTATCGAGTTTCGGCAAGAACACTCGAACCCAAAAGCACTTGCTGTACTCCATCAGGAATCACCACTAACGGTGCCCATTTTCTTACCGCATAGAAAACTCGAGCTCGATCGTCCTTATTCATTTGCCAAAGACGCAATTTAATTGACTGCCCGACAGAACCCGACGTGCGGAATTCAAGATAGTCACATCGTCCGACTCTGTCGACAATGGCATCTGTGAATGCCGCTACTCGGTTTAGAACTCGGTAGACTACACTTTCTTTAGAAAAGAGTGAATCCGGCAGAGGATACAAACGGCCGAATCCTCCTTGCGTTACCTTGACCTGGTCCAAGTCTTTCCACTTGATTTTGACCGGCAAATAGTCCGGATAACAAAACCACATCAGCTCGGCAAACCAGCCTTTTATATTCTTCTTTTCGATGAATTTCTCGTCCAGCACGACATCGTATGCAGTGCTGCTGAAGTTGAGGGGATAAGTAAACCAAGCACGAAAGAAAAGTGCACTCATACACCAGCCGATGCTGGAGATGTAAAAGCCAATCAAAATGATTACTTTTGTGAATTGCGGATCTCGAGACGGATACCCAAGTAGCGCATCGATTCCGAAGAAGTTATACACGCCGATGGTGGCTGCTGCTGGAATGCCCAGGGTAAATATAGCCATGAGGGTAATCGCGAACGCCGGAGAATGGTAGAAGTTGGCTTCCTCATCCTCGACAGGTTTTGAGACTGTCTGCTCGATGATGATCTTGTCGGGTGAAAATAGATCGGCACGAACGTAATTCTCTCTTTTCGAGAACATTTTTCCGACGAACGTGACGAACATCCAGATAACAATTAGTGGTCCAAACCAGAGCGCGACACCCGCCATCAAAAATGGGCGGATCTGTCCGACACCCTCGTAAAAGTAGCCCCCGTACTTGTTTACATATCTCAGGCGAGCGACCAACCTCTCAAATTTTTGACGCGGTCCGGCGGGAAGAAATTTGCGGAGTTCTTGATACGCGAATACAGTCAGCACCACCAGCATAATCGGCAGAAGAACTTTTGGCAGAAGGAACAACGTCACAGGCACAGCGAAAATCATTGATAAAACCAGCCAGGGCTTCTCTTTGATCAATTGTTGAAACTCTAGAACGAATTTATGCGCGCCAATGAAAGTCGTCCACGGCTCAGACGCGGGCGCACTCAACAATTCGCAAACGGCCTCAGCAGTGGCTTCGGGCGCATTTTTCGAAACTGGTTCAGCGGCACCATCAGATTGCACCGAGACAATTAGATCGGAAAATTCCTTCACGACAAGCTCAGGACTCTCTTCGAGAGTGGTTGCAGGCTCGACGTGATTGCCAATTCCCTTGCGCCTTTTCGTAGTCATTACAGCGTCTCTTGGTTGATTTGCCTTTCGACCTTAACTTTCTTCTTCTGTCGCGCGCTCACCTTCAGTGTTTTCTCCGGAAGCGCATCGGCCAACAATTTAATCGTTCGTGCCGCGTCTGCTGCATCCGACTCATGCTCATTCGAAGAATTATCGGCTTGCTCGACAACGGTTATCGGCGCAACCTCCGACACAAGCCCGGGGTGCGTTTCCGGCACTGGCACTGGACTTTTATTGAGCACGGACAGCAAAACCTGCCTTACAACCTGAATATTTTCAGGTCTCAGCTCTTCCTCGAAATCGGTCATGGACTTGATCAAATTGCTCATCAGTTGAGCCGAAGTGCCCGAGCCCAATTCCGGCTGGCATTGCATTAGTGCGACCGGCTCTTTTGCGGTCAGCAAATAGTTCATCGTCACTCCCAGGCTGTAGATATCACTGCGCTTGGAAGCTTTGCCTCGCAACTGTTCCGGAGCGACGTAGCTCTGTTTGCCGATCAAAGTTCCCGTAATACCCTCAATGAATTGGTGGGCGGCACCGAAATCAATCAAACGGGCCCCATCGTACTCACCGACAACGATGTTCTCGGGCGTCACATCTCGATGAATGATGTCCTTCGAGTGCAGATAGTCGAGCACATCGCAAAGACTCAGTGCCCAGGTGGCAACATCTTCGATGCTTCGCGCACCATAAGTATCGACAATAAATTTCAAATCATGTCCCTTGAAATGGTCGAGAAGCAAGAAATGATTGTTGTCCTTACTGAAGGCATCGATCACGCCGGCAATGCCCACATGATTCAATGCCCGCATAACTTCGCACTCCCTTTGAAAAATGCGCAGATGCTCTTTGGACGCTTCATCGTCTTTCGGCATGACCAATTGTTTCAGTACCGCCAGCTTGCCAGTGGCGAGCCGCACCAGATAAACAGCTGAAAGCGGCTTATTAGCAAGCACTTTCACGATACGAAGGTCGTGGCTCTCCAGTTTTTCGCCACCTGCAAATGGAACGAAGATAGAGGACTTGAATTTACCGCGCCGTACATGAGGGTCGGATGATGACTTAGCCTCAGCGCCTTTCGATAGTTTTACTCTCAGCTCCACAATATCAGCGCTTAGTTCACAGTCTTCGGCATGCTCGTCAACGCGCTCGAGCAACAGGCGCAAGTCTTCGGGAGGCATGTCCATCACTCTGAAAGACAGCGAGCCGCCGGTGCGAAAACAAATTTTGACGCGACGCTTATCTTTTGCATATTCGATATCGGGAACGCACTTGCCTTTGAGCGTGACTGACTTTATGTCCACATATAGCCTGAAAGTGCGCAACCACATCGAAGCAAAGGGCCCGTCAGGAGCCGAGATACCATCTTCATTGACGATGATTCGACGTCCCGCCCGGTGTGGCAGGAATACGCAACCCGTAACAGCCAATGGACCTGATGCGTACATCGCCAAAACGGCAGCCATAAAATAGCGCATGTTCAGATTGTATTCAGTCGAGACGTGCCGCAGCCCACTGTCGACAATGGAGAAGTCCAACCAATTGCGAATGGCAATACCGAGTCCGCCGCCAGTGAATGCGACCAGAGAAAATACCACCGCATACCAAAAGAGCAACCACCAGAATGTGCGAGCCGCATGGGCAAAAAATCTGCTCTCATATTTAAGGCGCAACTTGTCGCCGGTCGCTCTCACCGCGGCAAGAGTAGATTCGGCCAGGCCTAACTTACCGGCTGCCCCCATCAAGCGGCGCATCAGCGCGGCATAAAATGCAGCACCCCGCATGACCAGCGAAAAGGGCAGAACAAAGAGTCCAATTGCCACCAAGCACTTAACTATGAAAGTGACTACGCTTTCTTCTTTCAGCGCCCCAGATTCCTCTGTGGGAAGACCTGGAGGATCCCTCAATGCCGGCAACAGACCAGATTGATTTTCGCCCGTTCCGGGCGAGTTGGCAAAAGCGTCACCGCCATTGAATTCAGATTCCATAATGGTGACCGCTGGATTGTCCACACCGTCGGCAAACGGATCTGCTGCAGGCGCCAAAAGACGGCTGTGTTTGCTGTAGACCGCACTTTCTTGCAAAGGATAAATATTGGCATCCCGAGCAGAAATTATGAATTGATTGGCCAACATATCTCCCACACTGCCCTGTGGAAAGCTGAGAAAGAAGACAATTCCCGCATACCAGACCAAAAAAGCGTACACAGGCAATTCAGCTACGCATTGTTTAGTCGCCCGCCGCAAATAACTTGCAAATCTGTGCATCAATGATTGGCGAGAACGACCCGCTAATGTTTCACTCTTAGCGCTCCAACATCTGGAAAGTCTTCCAATTCCTATGAGGGGAAGAGAAATCAACGCCAGAGCAGAGAGCGCATAGGTGTTGAACATAATTGGAAGCGCAGCTTGCATGCCTGTGGGGCGGACGAATAGAGGCGTATGCAAAAACATGTCGCCCGCAACCGTGGCGATGTATCCGAATGAAATGCTCAACGCGCCGATAGTTATCCAGCGCCACTCTCGTGACGTGAATTTTGTCACCGTGGACACCAGGCAAAACAGCAAGGCCCAGGATGCCAGATCTTGCATACAACTGGCTATGCCGTGTTTTAAGAACTGATAGACCATCGAACCGGCGGCTAACGAAAGAAAAAATGCGTTGAAGCTGAAGGGAGACTTCTGACAAATCTCGGTAATACGAGCAGACAGCGGAGAATACAGCTTAGCGTACCGTATGAAAAATCCGCAGGCACAGAGAAGCATGCACGTCACAGAAACACCGTGCGTCCCCTGAAGCAAGAAACCGACAACCAGGGCAGTCGAAGTTATCCACTGGATTCGGCTTTCGAGCTCACGCGGCGACAGAGATCGGAGTCGACCGGTTTCTTCTTGCGGCAGTTGTAGCATCTTTAGTAAGCGCCGTAATGGTGCGATTTAAGGGTATGTCACCGCAGCCATGGTTGTCAAGAGAAGAAATGATGAAGGCAGACAGGGGTTTAACCTGTTGACAAAGAGCCGAAAACCGCTAGCAGGGGCGTTGCCAACCGGCAAAACCCTGTTCTATTCGGAGGTATAATCGAACCACCATCTGGAGGTTCGTATGTACATCGCAATCGGAATGCTGGTTTTCCTGGGAGTCATAGCCCTCTGGATGGTCGGCACATACAACCAACTGGTCATGCTCAGACAGAGCGTCAGGGAAAGCTGGTCGGCAATTGAGACCGAGCTGCGACGACGTTATGACTTGATTCCCAATCTTGTCGAAACTGTCAAAGGTTATGCCGGACATGAGAAGGAGACTCTGGAGGCGGTTATCAAAGCGCGAAACAGCGCCGCCGCTGTTTCCGGCGCACCGGAAGCTCAAGCACTGGCAAACAATGCTCTGACCGGCGCCCTGACAAAGCTTATGGCGCTCAGCGAAGCTTATCCGCAGTTAAAAGCCAACGAAAATTTCAATCAGTTGCAAAACTCGCTGAACGATACCGAAACAAGAATTTCTCAGGCCCGCCGTTTTTACAATGCGAACGTGCGCGAGATGAATACGGCGGTCGAAACCTTCCCTTCCGTTCTAATTGCCGGTCCCATGGGATTCAAACCGCAAACTTATTTCGGAATCGAAGATCCCAATGCCTTCGATCCAGTGAAAATAAGCTTTGGCGGCAACAACGCCGCGCCGGAAACGGGTGGAGTAATAAAGCTCAATTCTGCAATCGAAGAGAAGAGGAATTAGCCGAGAGCAAGGCTCCAGGCTCTAGAAAACATGGCAAAAATACTGATAGTTGAAGACGACCTGGATCTTCGTCAAATCGTCGAAGATTGGCTCAAACACGATCATCATCTTATCGAAACAGCCTCAAAGGGCGATGAGGCGATGGAACTGATCGGCATCTATCCATATGATTTGATCATTCTCGACTGGCAGCTGCCGGTGTTCGACGGCATTCAGATTTTGAAGAAGTTTCGCCAGGATGGCGGAAAAACGCCGGTGCTGATGCTGACCGGTCAAGATCTGGCCGAACAGATCGAGCAGGGGCTCGATTCAGGCGCAGACGATTATTTGACCAAACCATTTCACATGAAAGAGCTTTCTGCGCGCATTCGAGCATTGCTGCGACGACCGCAAACAGTGACCGACAATGTGCTCAAGGCAGCCGATATAAGCTTGAATCCTCGCACCTTTGCAGTCACCAAAGGTGGTGCCGACATTCGCCTTTTGCCTAAGGAATTTGCCTTGCTGGAATTTCTGATGCGCCATCCGAATCAAGTCTTCAGCGCAGAAGCTTTGCTCGACAGAGTCTGGCGCTCGGAGAATGACGCCGCGCCCGAGACTGTTCGCACCTGTATCAAGCGGTTGCGCAGAAAAATCGACGCCGACAGCGAGGAATCCGTGATTCAAACATTGCATGGAGTCGGCTACAAACTCCATGCGCCGGAATTGAAAACCTAGTCGCACAGCCTGTACGCTGGACCGAATTAGCAGCCGGCAGCGGACTTGCGGGCACTATCGGGGTATAACACCTTTGGATGCCTTAACTAACGCGCCCGTCCGAGATTCGGGCGGCAAATAAATCGGTACGCTGTGAGACTTAAGCTCTCCCACAAAGGTTTAATCCTTGTAGCCATCCCTCTCATTTTCGAGTTGGGATTCGTAGCGACGCTTTACCAGATGCTCAATGAGACGGAAAAGGAGGTACAGCGCGAGGCGCGAGCGCGTGCCATATCGAAAGAGCTGAATAAACTGCACTCATTGATGACCCAGCAAGCTGCCGGTATTTCGGGCTATGGGCTGATTGGCACTTTCAGCATGGCAAAACGTTATCAGCATGCCTCAGAATTGATACCGGAAGTCTTCAAAGAATTGAAGCGGCTGGTAGCGGGAAACAAGGAGGAGGAAAAGAAGGTTGACGACCTGGAAGCCTTCCTCAATAGCGCAGTTTCGGACTTTCGCTCCGTCAAACAAATGATCGACTCGGGAGAGCAAGCATCGGCTCGCAGCTACCTCAACTCTATGCGCAGCAAGATTCCCATGCTGGCGGCAAAATTCGACACGCTTGCAGTCGAGGAGCGCAAGATCGAAGACCTCAGCCCCAAGCTTCAGGCTGAATCACGAGACAAAACAAAACAGCTTCTGCTCGCCGGCGTGGCGCTCAACATCATCATTGCGGTTTCCCTTGCCGTCTATTTCAACCGCGGCACAGCTCGCCGTCTCAACGTGCTCATGGACAACACTTACAGGCTGGCGAGCGGTCTGCCTCTCAATCCACCGCTGCCTGGAGGAGATGAAATCGCCCACCTCGACAAGGTTTTCAACAAAATGGCGGTGGCATTGAAAGACGCCGCAGAAAAAGAGCGCGCCGTTTTGGAAAATTTGCAGCAATCGGAAAGACGAGTGCGAACGATCGTAGAAACAATGCCTACCGGATTGGTCATCATCAACAAAGAAGGCTTAATAGAATCGATCAACCCGGCCACCGAAAGGATGTTCGCTTATGATATCGCCGCGCTCGCAGGCCAGCCGGTGCAGAAGTTGTTTCCCAAAGAAGTGGCATCTGGTGTGGAGGACATACTGCAAAAGCTTCTCACAAAAGGACGCCAGCACATCTTGGATCTGGAAGCTGAAAAGGCTGACGGGCAATCATTTCCGGTCGAGGTTTCGGTGAACGAATTCGAAGCATTCGAAGGGGCGCGATACATGCTCGTCATCTTAGATATTTCCGAACGTCGCGAAGTGCAGCGTATTAAACAAGAGTTCGTATCCATGGTCAGCCACGAATTGCGCTCACCGCTAACATCCGTGCAAGGTTTTCTCTACATGCTGGCGGAGGATATTTACGGCAGCCTCAACGAGCAAGGCAAGAAGAACGTTCTTCTTGCAGAGCGAAATGTCACTCGACTAATCAAACTGATCAACGATCTGCTCGATATTGACAAACTGGAAGCCGGGCGCCTGCGAATGAATTTCAAGCACACCGATCTCGATCAAGTGATTGAACGCGCTTTCGACGCTGTTCACAACCTTTCGCAGATGGAGCAAATCAAGCTTGAAAAATCAGGAATGTCAGTACAGCTGATCGCAGATCCGGATAGACTCGTTCAAGTGCTCGTAAATTTGCTCTCCAATGCAATCAAATACTCGCCGCCGAAGAGCAAAATAACCGTCGACACGTCGGTCACTGCATCGCTTACTGAAGTAAAAGTAATAGACAGGGGAGCCGGAATACCTGAAAAATATCATCAATCGATTTTTGAGCGCTTTGAACAAGTAAACACCCCGGACCGCTCTCAAAAAGGCGGCAGTGGCTTGGGTCTGGCGATTTGTAAAGCAATAGTAGAGCAGCACGGCGGGCAAATAGGGCTCGCATCAGAAGAGGGCAAAGGCAGCACGTTTTGGTTTAAACTACCGGAATCTCCGCCCGGCTACGATGACCTCGATGACGAGGAAGACGAAAAGGATGGAGACGAAAACGAAAATTGACTCTGCAAAGCAGTCGAAAAACGCGGCGACCATTATGGCGAGAAAGATAACAGCAACAAGACTTGTTTCGGACGTTTCATACAAACGTCAATTCTCCGCAGCGCTGGCAACGGTACTTTTTCTTGCTGCGACCATACCTGCCAATGCTGATGAAAGCCCAGCCGAAAGCAAAGCAATTAAGAGCTTTGCCGTAGACAGCGAAACAACAAGACAAGACAAACCAGTTGCCAGCAACGTCACGCATGCCGCGTCGGCATCGCTCAACCAACCGGTTCCGTCGAACGCCAGTATGTTCGACCGCCTTATGAATGCCGGTTTAAAAGCATCTGCAATCAGAGCCGATGAAGAAGCGGAGAGCAAACTATTGGAGGCGATCAAGGAAGCCAAAAAGCTGTTCGCCACTACCGATCAGTTGATTGCCGCGCGCCTGGCACTCGCAGACACTTATCTGCATGAAGAGAAGTACATTTCAGCAAACGAGCTGTTTCAGCAGAGTTGCGATCTTTCGCGCAAACTGTACGGCACTGAGAGTCGAGAATATGCTCACGCATTGTACGGACTTGCCGCAGCAGCGTATCACCAGGGCAAGTTCGCCAAAGCAGAACCATTGATCAAAGAAGCGCTGGAAATCAGAAAGAGATTGCTGGATCCGCACGACCACGATTTAGGCGAGAGCTACATAATCCGAGGAGCAATTGCAGGAGCAAAGGGATGGACAGAAGAAGCCCATGCCGATTTTCAAAAGGGTCTTGAAATTTTAGAACAGAGCCCCGGCCAGCGTTCGCTCGATCTTGCCGACGCACTTCGCGAAGCGGCTGTGTTTTATCATTCGATCGGCAAGCGCAGTCGCTCACGCGATTATTTTGAGCGCAGCTACAGCATCAAGGACAAATCGGTAAACTTTGAGCAACCTCCGAAAATCCAGGGTTGTGTGCGCTTCAAGTGGGAAGATGGCAGCCCTCGCTCTCAAGAATTTGCTGACGCCGATTTTCCGCTCAAGTATTTAGCTACCAATCAAGTGCGCGTTGCATGCACGATTGTCGATTGCTGGGAAGTGATTGGCGTTTTGATTTGCATTACCAACATCGCAGACAAGCGAGTCGACCTGGGTTTAGGCAAGGCAAACCTGACCGAACTTGCCGAGCCGCACAAGCCGTTTCTCCTGATTCCGGAAAACACATTTGATTACCGGCGCCGCGAACGAACAATGTGGGACTATACATACAATCGCCCCTGGTTGGCTAACATCCAAAAGACACGCGTAGTTCGCGGTTTCGTGCCGTCAAAGGGACACGATATGTTCCGCGGACCCAATATATTCGGCATCTACGGAAAATGGGGCGGCACACAGCGTATATTGCCGCCGGAAAAATTCATGCTCAATCGCTCGCCCGAAGAGCTGGAAGAACAAGCACAAGCCGTTGTCGAGGAAGATCTGGTTCGCTCACGAAATCAAGGCGCATTTGGACTGGTACCTGTGACATTAGAACCTTTCGAGTCAAGAACGGGCCAGCTGTTTTACCTGAATACACGCAAAGAAGAAGTGATGATTACTGTTCCGGTCGGCAATACGATTTTTACCTTCCCGTTTCACGCGCCCAAGCGCCGTTTTCCAGGTTAGTCAGGCGACGCCCCATATCCGCCACACATAAGCCACGAGTCCACCACCGCCGATGCGTAAGTTGTTGAGGCACAGCGCAGCTCAACTCCACTTGCTTTAGCCCCGGTGCAAACTTTGGTGAGCTGATTAGCCTATCCAATAGAGGTCTTACCGATGGTCAATGTCAACAACTTTGAAAACGCCTCTCAGCTCAGGGAATTGATGGATAAACCCCGAGCGGATTTCTCGCATCTTTTTTCAGAACTGAAAATGTCCGAGATGCAGACTTTGAGCAGCAGTTATCAAAATACGAGCAAAGACTACCTGCCGGGCCTGCAATTGACTCCCGACAGAGGGGATGCAGCACCTGCCAGAAGGCAAACCTTGGAGGACCGCTCGGCTGCATTCGCTCCCTCCATGGCGCAACGAATTCCCTTCATAAGCGAGATTACACCGGAATTCATGAAGAGCGTGAAGGAGCAATTGAACAGCATGGTTCAGATGTTTGCCGGTGATTCGAAAGCGCCCCAGGAAAGGGCAGCGGAAAAACCTCAGTTTGGCGATTACGGCAGCAAGGGGCAAGCGCGAGAAGCGATTCTGTCAACAACCATCAGGCCGAGCGTAAATAACGGATATAGAGAAATAAACACACTGAAGGGCACAAACGACGTAGTCTCTACTGTCGATGTCTACCTTGATCCGAAAACTCAGTCGATTACAAGGCTGACGCGCATGGCGGATGGAAAAATGTTTTCCATCGAGACTGAAAACAAGGACAAAAGTCGCGAGGTGATCACATTTGACGAGAATGAAAAAAAGATGTCTACGCAGTTATTGCTTCCAAACGGAGGATACGAGTGGAGAGATGCCAACGATAAGGTCGTCTTCTCGAACATCAGGCAGAAGGATGCGGAGGTATCGGCGAAAACTCGCAAATAAAAATTGCGACCAGGAGACTAGCTCGATTGCGAATGCAATTCATGCTCGTAGCCTTCTTTGTAAGACGGAAATCTCAGATTCACCGACAGTTTCTCCAGAGATTTTGCAGCATCGACTTTTCTATTGCCACGCTGCGTGTAGTGACATTGCTCCAGAGGTATGGACTCCGGAAAAGGCAATTCAAGGCGACTCACAAGCCATTCGACGATTTCTCTGTGGGTTGTCGGCTGAGTATCGCCACTCAAAAAAACTTGCCCTCTCTGATTCGTATTCAGCGCCATCATAATCATTTGAGCCAGATCATCCACATGGATACGTGAAACATAATTGCTGCCGTCACCAGGCAGTCTATAAGTGCCACTTCTCAGCCTCTGGTGCAGCCCGCTGCCTCTTCCATAAATTCCGGGCGCTCGAATTATGGAGGCGCCAACTTGCAGCCACTTATTCTCAGCATCCAGGCGAGCCCTTGCTTGGGGGGATTGCGCATCGACTTCCGTCTTCTCATCTACCAAGCCCTCGGTTTTTCCGTAAACTGCTGTGGACGAAATATACACGATGCCTGACGCACCTGCGGCAACGCTGCAAGCCACATCATCAGACACAGGATCGGGTGGGAATGAAACTACAACAAAGGCATCGGCGAGCAGATTTCCAAGGTTTTCAAAAGAATCGATGATTACCGGCTGTATCCCTAGCGAACGAATTTCATCTGCGCGCTCTGCACTACGGGTAGTACCATATAGCAAATATCGATATGTTGCATCATCAGCCGAGCTCTGCAATGCAATATCGGCCAATGCGCGCGCCACCTGGCCAACACCAAGAAATACAAGCTTTCTATCTATAATCGCCATGTGAAGTTATGGTCTGTCCCAACCCATTTCTTCTACGGCGTCATCGAAACTCACACGCATACGTTCGCAGTAATGCAAAGCGATAATTGCCTGCTCGACTTTCAGACGTTTTTGCTCAATCAGATCGTGACACTGATTGGCAGCACCGAGTAAGACCTTATCGAGCTTGCCCGCCGCTGTAAGAATTTTCACAATATCACCGCCATGCTTCTTCTTCACGGTTTGTGCCGTTTGCACATCTTGCTCGGTCAGCAAGCCGGCCTTGACGAGCAGCCCGATCACTTTCGAATCCATTGAATTCTTCGCGATAGCTTTGCGTGCACTCTTAGCATCGACACCGTAATGCTCACGTATAAAGGCTTCAAGTGCCTCTTCTCGAGTGAGAGCACCGGTACGCACGACCTCCTGCAAGTTGAGTGCGGCTTTCAATACCGGAACACTGATAAGACCAGCCTCGATGAGCACCTGACCAAGGGGAGGCGCGGTCCCTTGAATATCGGAAGAATCGATTTTCTTAGCCGGGGTGGCAGTAAATGTATTAGTGTCCACCTTACCGCCACGAGTATGGGCGCGACGAACAGCCTCACCTGCTTGTTTGGGATTAAGCGCACCGGCTTTTACCATTCCCTGCAACTGCAAAGCAGCGTCAAGAGTCGGCTCGGGGATCAAACCAGCTTCTACAAGAAAATGTCCAAGCAAGAAGTTTGGACGCTTCTCGATCA
>JAIETE010000204.1 GCA_019745505.1 Candidatus Obscuribacterales bacterium
CCGCAGGACTGATCCTGGCCCTCTGGCCTTCGGCGATTATTGGCGCCGGAAGATTTTTGACTGAAACTATCACAACGCTCTTCATTTCGTCTGTCATGCTGTCCGCCAGCTATCTTCCAAAACTGCGGCAAGACAGTCGATTGCACCTGTCTGCAGCAGCGGCATTCTTTTTCGGTCTGACAGCCGGACTGCTTGTTCTTACTAAAGCAGCCCTGGCACCAGCTGTGGTGCTGACTCTGATTGCGGTTTTTGCCCTGACACTTCTTTCAAAAGTCGAGCAACGCTCAATTACCAGAGCTATAGTCTCATCAGCCCTGGGAGCGTTCGTAGTAATTGCGCCGTGGCTCATGTTTACCAAAGTAGCGTCAGGAGAATTCTGCCTTACGCCTAAGAGGCTGCCTACATTTAACATGGCCGCTGGTCTTAACCCTGAAACAGACGGATTTAGCGCTCTTCCTGAAACACCATTGGTAATGATGTTTTCCGAAGATGATGGACCTGCTGCCGCAGCCTATGCTTTCTACAGCATCAACCCGGGCGATTTCTACGGACGGATGGCGAGAAAGCCATTGCGACTTTTCCAGTATCCATGGAACGATTGCCGGCTCGACCTGCTGGGAATGCCGGTTGCGCTGCAAATCGTCATACACCAGATTCTGGTTGTCTTTGGTTTCTTCGGCTTGCTCGCATATATCTGCCTGCCGCTGCGCATCGGTGCAAAAACCGATCGGGCCGGAAAGAAAATAGAGCCCAGTCAAAACGTTGTGGAGCAACCACACCCAGAGCTGAATCCGGCCGGCAGCTTAAGGACCGGTAGAGGTAATTTCGAAATTGAGCTTGCAGCAGCAGAACCGAAAACCTTGAGTTCTCTCATCGTCGGCATAGCCGCGCTGACGATTTTGTTCGGTCATGCGGCGTATCTGCCTTTCGTTGCCGACAGCCGCTATGGCTTTACAGCCATTCCATCGCTCATTCTCTTTGCGTTGTGGTGCCTGGCCGGCCAGCGCCTCAGCAACACATCACTGATTCGCTTGGGTATCGCCGCCACATTTATCATTGTCGCGTTCACTTTAAAAAACGATCTTTGGCGTTCACTCTTCGCTACCAGCACAGAGGCCATGCTCGCATCCACTCTCGCACTCGGCGCCTTGCTGCTCTTCATCGGCTGCCTTATGTCCGTGCGAACCTTATTGGGCGCGGGCAAATCGAACACGACAGCTAAAGTACTGGCGCTGACGATGTCCTACCTGACTCTGACCATTGTGCTTGCTGCCTCGTTACTGGGCAAAGAAAGTTCTTACGATTGGGAATCGAAACTCACGGATAAGGAAGAACTAGTTCGCATTATCGACCTGCCGAAAGCTGCCCTGATAGAGGACGCATATCTTCTTGCCAATCTAAGAGGCGATTGGAGAGCCGCAAGACTGAAAGTAAACGAAGAATTGATTGACAGCGAACCGGTCTCGATTCTTCAGCTGACTGGCAATCCAGGACTGAGCAACGACTATCGCACCTTCGGCTACATATTTAGAACCGGAACTGACGGTATCGAGCAGTGGAGAGCATTCAAAATACCGGTTGGATTACTGAAGCGAGGTGCACAGAATACCTTTTCTATCTTCGCAGCAAAAGGTGAAGCAAAGCAGGTCAGCCTGACCGGCAGCACTGTATTTGGTGGCAGCAACGGGGCTGCCGCTGCCTGCACTGCAGCGCCTTCGCTCAATCTCTTCTCGCCGACGAATCTCTGCAAATCGCCTCTCTCAGTGGAACCGCGTCTGCGAGAGAAATTGCCGAAAGCAGTCGCAAGTGCAACTTGCGTTCGCAAATCGGATGGCATTGCTCAAAAGGATCTATCCTCGGAGCCGGGCACACAGCTCGGGCAGTATCACATTTTCTTGCTGGCCGGCAAGAACCCAGTGCAACCCCAAAAGCCTGCCGCGGATCCTATATATGTAGATGTGAAAAAGGCAACCAAGCAATCTAGCTCTGGAAATAAGCAGAGTGACTCGGTTTCTACTTATTTCGGCGGTTGCCTTCTGCCGGAGAATGCCTTCACCAAGTCGCATTTACGCGTAAGACTCACCGGTGAAATTGACTGTGCCGGCGCTGTCGACCTTCATGTCTCTCTGAACGACTTTCGACTGATGCAAGCACCGGTCGATCTGGCATGCCATCCGCATAAAGCGAGCGGAACAGGCAAGCGTACTTTCAAAACCGAGGCGATTGCGCTCTCCAGCGCGATCGATGCAAAATCAGCCCTGGCGATGATCAAAATCTCATCCGATCCTGTACCATTATCGGTCAGCAATTTGAGGCTGGAATTAGTGCCTCTTGCGGCACCGGAGCTGAATCTCAGCCGAAAAAGCTGGTTTTAGCGCCGAGGCTCGGGAGACGGTATCCAAACGCATACTACACAACATTCCGGTGCCTGCTTGCGAAAAGGTACTAAAGAAAACTACCATGTGGTCAGTTGCAGTTTTTATTACACCACCGCGATGAATACCATCGTGTAAGGAGGGTCTTATGGCCGTTGAAGCACCCAGCAAAATCGTTGATGCAGCAGCATATTTCGAAGCAAAGCTGGCTTATGAGTATGGTCCTATCGGTCTGAAAATGGCTATCGAACAGGGCGAAAAGTTGACTATCGTCGACCTGCGCACTCCTGAACTCTTTGCGAAAGGTCACATTCCTGGCGCAATCAACCTCAAATTCGAAGAACTTGACAAGAACTTGGATAAACTGTCTAAGGACACAACGACAGTCGTCTATTGCTACGACATCGTTTGCCACCTTTCAGCCAAGGCAGCTCTCGAGCTTGCCAAAAAAGGCTATAAGGTCAGAGAGCTCGTAGGCGGCTTCGACAGCTGGGCTGAGCACGATCTCAAGATCGAAGGCGAAGGTCAAAGCCACAAATCGGGCTCTTGCTGCGGTGGTTAATCGGTAACAGGAGAGATCCATTCCATGAAGAAATTCAATGTAACCCTTTTGAGTCTGTTGGCAGTTGCATTCGTTGGAACGTCCATTCTGCCGGCTGTTGCTGGCGAAGGATGCTGCTCCAAGAAGCAAAAAGCTGAAGCGACTGAAGATTGCTGCAAAGACAAAGCTAAAGCGGAAGCCAAAGGCGATGCTAAGGCAAATGAAGCAGCCAAGACTGCAGATGCTTCCAAGCCGGCTGAAGCAGAGAAGACCTCCAAGTAGGCTTACAGCCCATCGACATGGGATTGAATAATTGAGAAAACCAGCGCAATACGCGCTGGTTTTTTTCTTGACTCAACATGCAATTTGCTTTGGATCTACGCGGTAACGTGTCCAGCCAGCTATGGGTCTTGCACCAATGCGATTGTAAAAACCGATTGCCTGCTGGTTCCAGTCGAGCACAGACCACTCGAAGCGTGCGCAATTTTTCTGCGTCGCTACGTCCGCAAGGTACGCCATTAATTTGGCACCAGCGCCGGTGCCTCTAAATTGCGGTGAGACATATAAGTCTTCGAGATAGAGAGTTTGCTTTCCTTCCCAGGTCGAGTAAGCGTAGAAATACAATGCAAACCCGGCCGCCCTGCCGTTCACCTCTGCAATCACACACTGGAAGGGTGGATTCTCCTGCGACATTTGCTTCTGCAAATCCAGAGCCGTTACTTTTACACTGTGCTCTTCTCGCTCATAACGTGCCAGTTCGGTAATTAAATCAACTAACAATTGTGCGTCCTTGGCAGTCGCATCACGCATCGTGATAGACACTTTTGCCCCTCCTTGCCAGTAAGTCCAGGCAATTTACAACACCAAAATCAACATGTCGATTTTTTGGCCACTTGATACATTTCTTGCATTTTTGTAATATTTATTACATACATGCTCAAAGTAACAGACATTGTTCGCGACATACTTTTCTCGTCAGAGCTTGAGCTGACGGCACTCTCCAGGCGCGTTCTCAATCTGTCCGCCTACGCTAAGAGAATCCATAAAGAGGTCGAGCGTCGAGCACTTAAGCCGGTTCAAGTCGGAACCATAGTTGTCGCGCTTTCACGAATTTCGGCCGAAGTAACAGAAGAGGATCCACTTCTTCCGAGAATTGAGTTGGAAGGACTGGCGGTCAAATCCAATCTCGCCGAGATCACATTCAATAAATCGGCAGCAAACAAACTACGAACACAGAAGCTTTACTCTGACAGCCAGTTTGCCCAGGCCGATTTTCTCACTATTACATACGGCGCCGGAGAGATTTCGATTATCGCTCCAATGGCTCTAGTGAAGCCTATTCTGAAAAACTTCAAGCCGGACGAACCCAAACTTTTGCTGGACAATCTCGCCGCACTTACCGTTCAATTTGGCGATCACTTCATCGATACTCCCAACATGTATTTTTCATTGCTGCGCTCAATCTCAGTACGAAAATTAAATCTCGTCGAACTAATCTCGACGTTCACGGAGCTAACTTTTCTGGTCAGGCAGACAGACCTCAACGAGCTCTTCTTATTGATGAATGCCTTGATGCGCAAGGCTAGGTAGCCGTACCGCAAAACGTTGTGTACAAAAGCATTTTCGAACTTCTCAGTACAAGATTTTTATGAAATCTTGATATGCATTTTATGCCTGCTAATGAGTTCTTTACGGGTTTGGAGGTTAGATAAAAGCCCAGGCGACTGCCTGCCAGAGCAGTCCAAGGCAACCGAAAATGACTTCGACACTTCTTGTATCAGAACACCACGCAGCCTCGACCCGCAACAAGCTGCGTCGCTGGCTGTTTCAGGGAATGAGCGAAAATCGCCAGGAAACACACCATCAGGCCTCCTGGTGGAAAGTCATGTGCCTGACCGGCGTCGACTATTTCTCGACCCTTGGATATCAACCCGGCATCGCTTTCATTGCTGCGGGTTTACTTTCTCCCATTGCCACGCTAGTTCTCGTAATCGTCACGCTCGCCGGTGCGCTGCCGATTTACCGCATGGTTGCAAAAGCCAGTCCGCATGGGCAGGGTTCAATCGCAATGTTAGAGCGCCTCTTACCTGGCTGGTTCGGGAAGGCCTTGGTATTAACACTGCTGGGTTTTGCAGCGACAGACTTCATCATTACCATTACACTCTCAGCTGCCGATGCTACTGCTCACATTGTGGAGAATCCGATGCTAAAAGCATTTCCACCATGGATGCTGGATCGTATCGGTGTGACTACTTTACTCATAGCCTTGCTGGGCGGAATTTTCTTGCTCGGATTTCGAGAAGCGATCGGTGTCTCCGTAGCAGTGGTTGCAGTCTATCTGATTCTTAATACTGTTGTCTTGAGCGAGAGCTTGCAACATTTGCTGAGAAATCCGCAATTGTTTACGCAATGGCATGACAAACTCTTTCAGCAGCATAGTTCACCATGGATGATGCTGGGCGTCAGCTTGATTCTCTTTCCCAAACTAGCATTGGGACTATCCGGTTTTGAAACCGGCGTAGCCGTAATGCCGCTCGTGAAGAGCGACAATAACGCCAGCGAAAATGAGCAGATCATCGAAGGTCGCGTGAGGAACACCCGTAAGCTGCTTTTGACGGCAGCGCTAATCATGAGTGCTTTCTTGCTTGTCAGCTCACTGACGACGACACTCTTGATTCCGGATAAAGCGTTTCTGGATGGCGGTGAAGCGAATGGTCGCGCAATTTCCTACCTCGCACACTTGTATCTCGGGCATACATTCGGCTCGTTTTATGACATAAGCTCTATCCTTATCTTATGGTTTGCCGGGGCCTCGGCAATGGCCGGTCTGCTGAATCTGGTTCCGCGCTACTTGCCCAGATTTGGAATGGCGCCTGAGTGGGCAAAAGCCGTTCGCCCGCTGGTGCTGTTCTTCACAGCAGTAGCATTTGCCGTAACCATCATCTTCCGCGCCGACGTCGACGCTCAAGCAGGCGCATACGCAACCGGCGTTCTCGTGCTCATCACATCGGCGGCTTTTGCAGTACTTCTCTCGGTGCGGCATCAGCATAAATGGCAGGCACGCGCATTTTTCTTGATAACGCTTGTTTTCATCTACACATCGATCATGAATATGATCGAGCGACCGGAAGGTCTGCACATCGCCTCCTTCTTCATCGGCGCGATTTTGATAGTGTCCTTCATATCCCGCGCCATCCGCTCAGTCGAACTGCGCATCGGCGAAGTGGCGCTGGACACAACGGCAAGACAATTCATCGAGCAGTCAGTAAGAAAGACAGGTGGCATCACCCTTCTTGCACACCGCCCCAACGGACTGGGCTATGGTGTGAAGGAGTCGGAAACACGCGAAATTCACAAGCTCACCCATGAAGAAGCTGAGTTCATCTTCCTGGAGGTAGAACTCAGTGACACATCGGACTTCGTGGGAGACCGGTTAATGGTCCGCGGCGAGGAAGTAGACGGCATTAGGGTCCTGAGATGCTCAAGCCCCGCAATCCCCAATGCCATAGCCGCCCTGCTTCTTCACCTGCGCGACCAGACCGGGGTTCTGCCCCACGCATACTTCGGCTGGACCGAGGGCAATCCGCTAAGGTATGTATTCAAATTCGTTTTCCTCGGAGAAGGTGAAACGGCGCCCCTTACGCGGGAAATCTTAAGACAAATCGAGCGAGACCCGTCCCGCCGCCCCAGAATCCTGGTAGGCTAGAACCGTGAACGTCGGGTGGATTGAACCCGGTCCGGGTCATTTTATGAATCACAAAAACCGATTACGGTACCTCTACACCCTGATGCTTATCGGGGCTGCGACGCTGATTGCAAAATTACTGGTGCCGCACTTCGCCGCTGCGAATCTGGTAATGGTTTATCTGATGGCGGTCGTACTCGTTGCCACTAAATTCGGCAAAGGACCAGCGATTCTGGCATCAGTGATGAGCGTGTGCATCTTTGATTTCTTCTGCATTCCACCTTATCTGACTTTCGCCGTATCTGACTCACAATATCTTCTTACCTTTGGAGTGATGTTGACGACGGCACTGGTGATCAGCAATCTTGCAGCGACCGCGCACGATCAAGCGGAGCGAGCCACCAAGAAAGAACATCAAACATCCCTGCTCTACTCTTTCAGTCGCGAGCTTGCCGAGGGTCGTGATTTGAATGCGCTTGCCGAAATAGCCAGAAGACACATAGGCGAATTGATCGAGGCGAAGGTTGATGTATTAGTTTCAAATACTGGTGAAACTCCTTCTCAATCGACAGATAATTTCAAAATCTCACAAGCCACCAAGACAATTCCACTAAGAAGTTCAAACACGAATGCAGCACCATTGGGTTCTGTATGCTTTCCTGATGGGCTGACACACTGCGATGGAGAACGGCTCAGCACGCTGGAAGCATTCATCTCACAGCTAGCTACCGCGTGCGAACGCTCACGTCTTTCAGAAGAGAACGAACAAGCGCGCGTCCAAGTCAAATCGGAGCAACTACGAAGTTCGCTGCTGAGTTCCATATCCCACGACCTGCGAACTCCACTTGCCACCATTACCGGTGCAGCCAGTGGAATTATGGAAGCCGGGGACAAAGTAAACCTTAATGAGTGCAAAGAGCTGGCAGCAGAAATCTTCAACGAATCGCGCCGCCTCAACCGGCTTGTCGGCAACCTGTTGGATATGACCAGAGTGGAGTCAGGCGCCCTGGAAATCAAGAAAGAGCCGCAGCCCGTTGACGAAGTTATAGGCGCGGCGATTTCTTACTTTGAAGAGCAACTCGAATCACGATCAGTAGAAACAGAAATTCCAGACGACCTACCAATGATCTCAGGTGACGCTGTTTTACTGCAACAACTGATGATCAACCTATTGGAAAACGCTCTCAAATACACACCTCCCGGCTCCCCTTTACTGTTCAAAGCGAAACCTGCAGAAGACAATGCAGAATTCATCACAATCGAGGTAAGTGATAGAGGTCCAGGTATTCCAGAAGAGATGCGTTGGCAGATATTTCAAAAATTTGTGCGTGCCAAAAGTAGATCGAGCGCAGGAGGCGCGGGGCTAGGACTGGCGATTTGCCAGGGCATTGTCGAAGCACACGGCGGTAAACTAGGCGTATCGGAACGTGCCGGCGGAGGCGCAACATTTTGGTTCACACTTCCAGTGGACAATTCAGATTCACTACCGGACAAGCCAAAGGAAACAATCGCACTCGAAGCGTAAGAGGCAGTTATGTCAAAGTCAAAAATAGCAGTACTGGTGATTGAAGACGAAGCACCAATCAGGCGCTTTCTCAAGATGACATTGACCAGCCAGGGATACGACTTTTCGGAGGCAGTCTCGGGGCAAGAGGGTATGCTCAAAGTCGCGTCTGAGAAGCCGGACATCGTCATACTCGACCTTGGATTGCCGGACATGGATGGACTAGAAGTGACGAAACAGTTGCGGGAATGGACACCGATTCCGATCATTGTTCTTTCGGCGCGAGGGCAAGAAAAGGACAAGGTTGAAGCGCTCGATGCGGGCGCAGACGATTATTTGACGAAACCGTTTGGAGTCGCGGAGCTGATGGCTAGGGCGCGTGTTGCGCTTCGCAGAACGATGACCAATTCAAATGGGGAAACATTGTCCACTTTCAAATTTGGAGATGTCGAAGTAGATTTCTTGAAACGACAAGTCACGAAGAAAGGCGAAGAGCTACACCTGACACCGATTGAATACAAGTTGCTATCCACCTTAATCAAATATGTCGGTCGAGTGGTCACACACAATCACTTGTTGCGCGAAGCATGGGGCGCTGAGTACTCAGGCGAAACGCATTATCTGCGCGTTTATATGGCGCAATTGCGGCGCAAATTAGAGAAAAATCCTGCCCAACCCAAATATCTGATTACTGAACCAGGGGTGGGATACCGGTTAAAAGTAGACTAGCGAGAATCTAATTGAAGATAGTTTTGATGCACTTCTAAGTTCGGCGCGACGTCGTGCCCCGGAGAATGTTCCTCAAGCTGCAGAAACTTTGCTTAATCCATTTAATGTAGTGAATTGGTAGGATGGCTTGCAATGAGGTTGTAGCCATGAAGTCAAATGAAAGCAAAGAGTCAATCTTCAATTTGAAAACGCTAAGCAACATCAAGCCACTGAGATACATAAAACCGCTGAAAAACACAAAACCGCTTCCAAAGAAGTGGCTGGCTTCGACACTATTAGTGGTGCTCATATCAGGAGCATTAATCGGCTTCTATGTTCTCTCAATTCTCTGGCGTGTTTCTGAGGCAGAGCATCAAGTGATGGGCAAAGACTTGATGCTTCACGTGTTCAAGTCAGACAAAGTATTTGATCGTCCTCCAACAATAGACTCTTACATGGCGGCCACTTATGTTCAAAACTACAAAACGCTGAACCTCAATGTTTGGCGAGACAAGATCAATGGTTTTCAACACGCTTATGGATCTGCGCTGGCGGCATACGAGTGGGGCGACTATCTGTCCGACAAATTGTTCGTCGCCAATGAATTCGCAGAATGGATGTTTGACCGGGACGGGGTCTCTGAACGCGACTTGCGTGATAGACACCGAGACCTCGCAAACAATAGAACAGGAAGAAAAATCGGCGTTGAGGCATGGAATGCTGGGCTGCATGGTCGCGACGCTGATGAATACATTCGCGATCACATTGTGGCAGCAATCGAATTCGATCGCAGTGTCATTACACACTGGCGCGATCCCATTGTAGACACTTTACCTTCCGAAGCAGCAATGGGTTGCCCGAATCTTCCGCGAAAGAATGGCTACGATTGCCTGCAAATGGCTCGCAGCAAGGTAAAGAAAACCCGACAACGCATTGCGCGCAGACTGCACTTCTATTGGAATAAAGTGGAAGGTTTAATCACATAACAAACATCAGGCTCTCTCGTCATTCCTCCGCTATTGGCTTGTGAGAGACTCCTGCCGCAAGTCTCGAAATCCAACTGGGTTGGGCTTATAGAGTTTCCCGGACAGATTTAATCTAATCCCTGTCCAAAGACATTCCAGCCTGTATACACACCAAAAGTCTTCCTCAGATCTTTATTCATCCCAAGAGACACGAACGTGTCTAGGAGAATTGCCAATGGGCTCAAACTCTTTGGATAGTGGCGCGCATATTGCGCAGACTTCAAGAAATTTCGACGCCGGCCCAGATCTGGATGACGCTTTAATTGGGCAGGCACTTTCCCTCTACCAGTCCGCAAGGGAAGGTGGAAAGTCAGCTGGGGGTTTTACAGCGTCGGACGAGCAACGGCTCGGCTGCGGTCTAATTCCGAGCAAAACAACAAAATTCGAATCCGAGAAAACTCCCACTATTGTCAGCGCAAAACTCGACGAAGGCAATCATCTCGAACTGACAATCGACGTACCTTATAAGAGAGATGCAAACAACAGATATCCGTGGGAGGTTACAGAATCAGACAGCAGAATGCGAGTTTGGGATCAAATCAAACGCGGTCCTTTCGATGGACCGGTAAAGCCATATGGGTGTGTTTCCGTCAGCGAGGGAGAACGCAAGCCAATCGACGAATTCACAGTGAGCTGTACATCCAGGGTACGAATCACAGAGGAGCCACTATTCGGCTGTTCGAAACGCGTGAAGATCGACGTTGATCTAAAGGACTTCAATTTGTGCTCATCGCACATCAAGATACCAAAGAGAGAACACGCGATAATCTAGATTATAGATTGAGAAACGGGACCCAATCGATTTAATCTTCGGGGCGTCCAAAGACTCTTTTCGTTGCATATACACAACTAATCTCCCCCTTCACACACGAGCGCAGTCGCCACGTCAGGGAGATGCACCGTGAGCTATAAACAGATTGATAATTCCGCCCGACCCGCGGACGTAATAGGTAATGCCAAAAATACAAGCGACCTGGATGATCGTCTTATCAACCAAGCGCTAGACATCATGTTGAACTCTCGCAAGAATTCAGCGGATAACAGCTTATCAAACAGAGCAGACTGCGTTGGTTCAGCAATAGCCAACGAGCTGAACAGAAACGTGGACCAGGCTGCGAATAGACTTAATTCTCCTCGTTCAAATCAGGCAGAGCTAGGAACTACAACCACCAACACAGTCAAAGAATTGCTCAACAATGCAAGCGAACAATTGCGCAGCAGCGCTTCTCCCAATTCAAAGATCGAAAATACCAACAGTATAAGGAAGGCGATCCTTAACAACCTGTTGGACGGCACATGCGAATTGGGCCCCGTCATTCGAAACGGACGCTGCGATCGCGCAGTCATAAACGAGATTCCTGGCTCTAGCACTTCCAATGTTATCCGGGCTGCCGCAGAAGGTGCAGTTGCTGGTGCAATTGACGGCGAAGCCGCAGCGAAAGTTGGTCGTGCAGCCGCAGAAGGAGCGGTTGCAGGTGCAGTCGCAGGAGGCGCCGGAGCGAAAATTGGTCGTGCAGCAGCAGAAGGTGCGATAGGCGGTGTCGTGGGGGGAGTTGCTGAAAGAATTACACGCGCTCTCACAGAAGGCGCAAGGAGCCCGGAATCGCTGCCGCCGGTTAATCGTCGCGCCCCAAGAGACGAATCAGACAACAAAGAAGGTTCAAGCGAAAAATCAATTCAAAATCAATTGCCCAAATCAATCAAGAGCATACTTGGCGACGAAGCTAAGATGCCATCCGAAATTTTCGCATGCGTCTACCGCCCACCTGTAGAAACCAGATGGAATGATGAGAATGGAAACATCATCAAGTCGCCGCGTGACATATTTGCATGCGCCGAAAGAATTCCAAAGACTGGCGGAAAGCCCGAAGCAGGAAACTACTTTGCATGCGTCCACTACTATCCACTCCACACAACGGAGATCAAACGTTGGAAGGAAACCTATTAGAATATTGAGGTTGGCGCTTAAGAGGCATGAATGCCTAGCGAATTTCTTAAACTCAAGGCTCAATTGCCCATGCTTGGCATCGGCATTGGGCTCCGAAATGAAATCTGCCGAGGCATCTTGCAAAACGAGCGAGAAATAGATTTCCTGGAATTCGTGCCGGAGAACTATTCGCGCAATATTGTCAGCACAAATTGGTTAAGCGATTACGCTGAGCGGTTCTGCCTGGTGCCGCACAGCGTTTCGCTTTCCATCGGAAGTGTAGATCCGCTCGACTCAAACATACTCATGATGGAGCGTGAATTTGCACGCCTGTTCGACGTTCCATGGTGGAGCGATCATCTTTGTTTTTCGGGGGTTGGTGGTGAATCAGGTCACGATTTGTTTCCATTGATCTGGACAGAGGAATCGGTAAAACACGTGAGCGAAAGAGCAAAACGTGTTCAAGACTATGTGGAAAAACCTTTCGCGCTGGAGAACATTCCATACTACACTCGCTCTCCCAAAGGTGACTTTGACGAAGCTGAATTCATCACGCGCGTGCTTGAAGAAGCGGATTGTGGAATGTTGCTCGACCTCAACAATTTGCTCGTCAATTCGCTCAATCACAATTTCGATCCGTTTGCCTTTCTCGATCGAATACCACTTGAGCGAGTGGTGCAAATTCACATGGCAGGTCACACAAAGTTCGGCAAGCGCATTGTTGATACGCACGGAGCAGCGCTGTCTGACAAAGTTTACGAATTATTCGACTACACTTTGAAAAAGCATCCGCAAGTTAATTCCGTAATGATCGAACGCGACCAGATGTTTCCATCGTTCAATGAACTCCTTTGCGAGCTGCGCAAACTGAGAGAGATTTGGAATAAACATCAATCGCCGATTGTGAAAAAGGATGGCACGGTTTCAAACGAAGATAGAGTGCCAGGAATTTTGCCACCCAAGCTGGTTAGCGAGATGGCAAACCTGGATAGCGTTACACCTAAAAGCTCATTGGAAGAACCTTCGCAGGAAGCAACAGCTAGCGAAGTTGAGGCAGGCAATGCGAGTTTAGGTGCGGCAGAAGAACCGCACGAACTTTCCGAATATCAAATGAATTGGTTTACACACTGGAAAAACTCGAAAGGTTACGCGCCGGATAAAGTAGATAACAAAAACTATCGTCCCAAGTTTGCACGTTCTTTTGTCGGCTCCAAGAACATGGACTTACGAGCTTTCAGCATCTATGCATGGCTGCGTGACAGTAATTTGGACGCTCTAATGCAAGCAATCTTTCCGGCGACCTTCCGATTAATTCAGAGCAAATGGGCTGAGATTCTAGAACGCTATTTCTACGATTTCAATCCGCCATTTTATTCACTTACGGATTGTGGAGATCATTTTCCTGAATTTCTTTCAAAACACTATCTGCAGTTTACGAAGACTCATCCACATTTGAAAGAGCTGGCGGATTTCGAACTCACAACATGGAAAGTAGGCAGAACCCATGAAATCACGGACTTGAGTGATGAAGTCTATCTGGGAAATGCGGACCAAATTAAAAACTGTCGTCCAGTGATAAATCCTGAAGTTGTGGTGCGCGAATTTACCTATCCTGTGCATTTAATGGCTCAGAGCAACTTCGCATTGAACGCAGAGACTGCAGGCAAGAAAATCTATATCGCATTTCTTCCTCACGAATTCAGTTCCACTGAAATCACGCTCAGCGACACAGCTGCATCGTTGATAGAACAAACCCGCCCCGGGAAATTGAGCTACTCACAACTGATAGCCTCTGTTCTCACGCCAGAACAACGGCAGTCTGCGAACGAAATTGCAGCGATGATTGAACTCTTTCAGCGATTGCACGAGTCAAAGATCTTCATCAGTTGCGAAAGGTTTCGTGATGTTCCTGTGAAAACAGGCTGGGAGATCTACTACGAATCAGTGAAAGACGAGGAACCGCACACAACCTTGATGCGTGCGCTTGTTTCCTTCAATGAGGCTGGAGTTGAAACAGGACAGGCGGTCGATCTGGGCTCTGGAGCCGGCAGAGACACAAAGTTTCTCCTCCATGCCGGATGGAAGGTATTCTCCGTGGACAGCAGCGGTGAGTCGTTGAAGCGCCTAGAAGCGCTGGAAGAGAGCAAATCTGGCTCGCTCACTTGTTGCCTGGCTGACTTTGCGGAAGTGGATTTACCGCAGGCAGACCTTGTCAATGCGAGTTTATCTCTTCCATTTTGCGAGCCTCATCGCTTCTCCGATCTGTGGAACAACATCTGCACGTCACTCAAATCCGGCGGCAGATTTGCTGGTCATTTTTTTGGACGCAATGATGATTGGGCGTCGAACTCAAAAATGACCTTTCATGATAGAAAGGAGCTCGAGAGCATGTTCTCCGATTTTGTGGTTGAATGGCTTGAGGAAGTCGAGGGTCCGATGCCGCTTGCGTCAGGTGGCGTCAAACACGGACATTGGTTTGAAGTGGTATCCAGGAAGAAGTAGTAAAACAGAAATTGAGACAAGAATATCAAGATGGACAGTTTTAAGAATTTCCTGAGCAAACTTACGGGGAGAAACAACTCTGATTCCACATCATCAGATGAGGCGAAGCAGCTCCGGCAAGCTACCTCTAATGAGAAAACTTTGTATTTTCTCGAGTCGGCGGAAGGTATCCTGGATCTACATTTAAAAGGCACAAAGAAATACTCATCAAAGGACTTAATCGACGCAATCAAATCGCTCGCAGAAGCTGGAACAATGATGCATGTTCCCACTCTCACAGGATTCTGTGTGAATCCAGATTTCAACGTGCGAAAACAAGCATGGACTGCCGTTGACAGTTTGTTGCGCGACACACCCATTCACATGTATCCACTAATCAGCTCATACATGCGCGAGCAAGGCGTGTTGGTCGAATCAACCTTCAAAGGAATTGAGCGCGATATGCCTGTGGCGGTTATTGGAATGCTTTCTTTCAATCGCAACGGTTTCGTCAGAGAAGTTGCGATGAAAGATCTTGTTCAAAGATTCGACGGCAAAGAACTTCCGTTTATCATCATCGCGGCAAACGATTGGGTAGCAAACATTCATGTACTTGCCGCCGAAGCACTCAAAAAACGAACTGCAAAACACTACGCTCCATTTCTCACCGAGAATCTTGCACTTTTTCAATGGCTCTCCCGATCTGGTAGACATCAATTTGGGCGCCTTCTTACAGACATAGAAGACCTCATCGCTCCCTTACTTACGGTGAGTGACTTGCCCGGGCTTTTCGCGAATACAAGTGAGCGAAAGTTTTGGAGATATGCCTTCAAGCTAAGCATTTCAGATCAGAACAAATCACCGGAAGAGTTCGACAAACTTCTCAAGTTGGGGCTTCAGCTCAACGACAGTGTAATCCAACAACTCTCTGCTACGACTGCTCTAAATGTGCTGTCACGAGAAAGGTTGAACTGCCTTATACCTCTTTTATTGCAGCACGAGGTTCCACAAGTAAGACGCGAAGCTTTACGGTGGATCGTCGAGAACAAATGGGAAAACTTTGAAGAGCAAACAAAAGTTGCTCTGTTCGACAGGAGTTTGAGCGTCAGGCTACTAGCGCAGTATTACACCGACAAAACTAAAATCATTCCGTTGTATGAGCAAAACTTGGAAGAGAAAAAGTTTTCGTTGGAAGGCACGTTGCGCGGTCTTCTCGATATGAAAGCGCAAATTGCAAGTGAGAAAATCGAGCCTTTTTTACACCACTCGAACAGCAAAGTAAGGGCAATAGCTTACTCGCTCTTGCTGCGCGAGACAGCTGCGAACGAACAGCAACTGGTTGTTCAGGCCCTGTCTGATCGAAGTGGATATTGCACCAGAGTCGCATTGAATTACTTGCGCGCAAACAGACAAATTATGAGTGCTGATCAATTGTGGAATTTGTTTTCGCCAAACGCTCCAACAACAAATGCCAGAGCTGTCTTGAACGCAATAGCAAATCTTGGAACGTGGAGAAGTCTCGAATATCTACTCTTAGCCCGGTTATCGGTTCAACCAGAATTAGAGGAAAATCTCGACTACTTTATAAACAAGTGGAGTCTTCATTACAGCGAAAAAAAACTGTCCAGCGAACAGCACGAACGCTGTATGAAAGCGCTCTCCGATTGCAATGCTTTAGTTCCTTCGGAACAACGCAAACAACTTGAGTTCATGCTCAGAGGTAGCCTCAAGGATACCTAATTTACCGATTTCCCGGCAACGACGCCAGCTTCGTGTGAATTGGCTTCGGCTGTCGCTTCAGCGCAACGAATCTCAATGCAACATTTTCCAGAAACTCTGAAAATGTATTGGCGATGAGCGACCTTCATTCAAACCACAATACTGCGACGCGCGCTTGATGGTTTACTTCAAAAGCTGATGGAGGCTTAAGGCATTTGTTACTGCAGAACTTAACTCTTTCCCGCAGGCACTTTCATTACGGCATGCTGTAAATAACTGAGTTGAGCACCATTCAAAGGCAGCAATCCAAGCCTATGCATGTCCAACTTCTCACTCGCGGTTGCTTTCGAATTTGTTCCTAATACATAGTCAGCGAAGGGAAAGACGACATTGAAATTTTTGTTGGGGTGCACATGATGCAGATAGTGATGTCTCGCCAAAAATAGATAAGGCGCCCAGTTGCTGAAAGCTCTTCCTTCCGGTTTATGCATTTCCAGATGGATTTTGTTCCAAATCCAGTGATGGGCAATTACTGTTGCAACAAAGACCAACGCCCACTGCCACGAAAAGAGTGCAATCAGCAAAGTAAACGGGAGTGTCTTTATAGGAGCTTTATGAACATTCAGGCGAATCTCTTTGTCTTCTCCGGGAGCAACCGGCTCATCGGTAAACATCCCTGAGTAGTGTCCGTGATGCTCAATGGCGTGCGCTTTGAAGACGCGCTCAAAACCTTTGTCTCGATTACTCAAAAAGTTTTTCTTGTGCATCAGTTGAGCATGCACTTGATGCTCGATGAAAGAAACGAGGCAGCAGCTCGCCAAAAGCCACCAAGCAAGGTTGAGCGCAAATTCTAAGTTCATAAGGTTTCAAGTGGTTCCTAGTTCGTTTAGTACTGAGAGTGGTGGCACTCTCCCAGCTGACGCTGATCTCTAAAACATGTTCCCAGCATGAAACTAGATATGGTGAATCGCCAAACTACGGACATTGTAGACGCAATCAGGCTCAGACTGAAGATGCTTCTTGAAAAGATCTGTTTTGTAAATATCCTTGACATCCTAGTGCTGCCAAAAGCTCTCAAGCCGTTGGCAACACCAGAATGACAAGCCTCTAAATGAGCCGAGTCTTATTATTCCTGTTTGAACATTGAATTCACCAACTCAAATGTCGGTCCATACTTCTCATTCGTCACAGCCTGCTTGAAGCTTTTGACGCGCTCGACCAAAATCTCTCCATCAGCAGTGTCATTACTTTTCAGGATCGAAATCACTTCGGCTACGTATTCATCCAATGGCATTGCTCGTGGATCTTCGGCTTGCGCTTGTCCGCCAAGCTCAGTCGCAACATAGGGCGGTGCCAGTTCGAGAACTTCAACTGCACCATTAAGTTGAGAGCGAACGGATTGGAGCCATGAATGGAGGAATGCTTTGCTTGCACTGTAGGTTGGAGCAGCGGTGAGCGGAACAAATGCCAGACCCGATGTAGTTGTAATCATGGTTGCGTTCTTCTGCTTCCTTAGAAGAGGAAGTAATTCTGCAGTCAGCTGAATCACGCTTGTGATATTGGTGTGAATGATCGACCTAACGATCTCGAGATCGACCTTATCTTCACTCCAGCTCTCAAACTTAGCGATGCCGGCGTTGTTGATCAAAACATTCAATTGCGGATACTTCTTCGCGACGTTCTCGGTGAACTTCGACACTGCCGCTGCATCTTGTACATCCAACTGCAAGCCTTCCATGCCGGGGTTTGCGGCTGTGATTTCGTCAATCAGATTCTGTCTGCGTCCGGCAATAATTACCTTATTGCCCAGTTTATGAAAAGCTTCTGCCAGGCCTCGGCCGATTCCGCTGGTTGCGCCCGTAATTAGTATGGTGTTTCCTTCGAGTTTCATTGTTTGGCTCCTTATCTTGTTTGAGGGCGGCAAAAACAGCGGCTGCTAGCCTTGGCCATCCACTTCTTTCAACTTACATATTTTGTTATTTGTAAGCATATCACGGGCAACTTACAAAGTCCAGAATATGTAAGAATATGACTTGGGGGAATTCATGCCAAAAACCGGCTTAACTCAAGAACAGCTGCGAGAGCAGGCCATCGACTACACGGTTGCTCGAATGCGCAAGTTTGGCTATGAAAAGGTCCGCTTGAGCGACATTGCCAAAGATTTAGGTATAACTCACGCGGCTCTCTACAGTCACTTCACCGACAAAGCTGCACTTTTCGACGCTGTGAGCGAGCGTTTCATTTGCGACCTGGACCGCAAGCTCACCGAAGTCTGCGAAGACAAATCTATAAGTAGCACCCAGGATCGCATCACAAAGTGGTTTCTCGTTCTGCATCGCGCCAAGAAAGAGAAGGTCCAGAACGATCCGGAAATCTATCGCGCCTTCAATTCCTGTGCCCAGATGGATAAGGACTTTGTGAAAGCCCATATCGCTCTCATGGAAACTCAACTTACTAATCTTGCGCAACGCGCCATCGATGAGGGTTCTATGAAAGGCAATGCCGCGGCGATTGCAAAACTGCTGGGCACTGCAACCATAGGTTTTCACCATCCCTTAATGGTGGTTGAAAGCATCGGCGAAAACAGAGAGAAATTGTTGGAGCAAATTCTTGCTGCCCTATATAGAGGATTGAAATAGCCTTTCGAAGGTTATGCCGGATTACCGGCTCACGACGAAAGCACTTCAGCCTTCAGTTTATGCAGAACACCGTGATTTGCAAAAAAGAGATGCGCGGTGCAATTGATACCTGTAATAGATCGCAGGTCGCGCACATATCCAAGCATTTGCGGCAAGTGCTCGGCGGCCTGCTTATCGATTTCCGCAATTGGGAAACTATCAATCTTGTAATCGACCAAATGCCAGGCCCCATCTTTATCTTCAATAAGCAAGTCAGGTCGCTTATCTTCCAATCCTTCATCCACATAGCTGAAGTAAGGAATTTCGTGCAACCTACGGCGAGCATTTTTCATCAGCAAGAACAGATCGCTGTCGTAGAATTTGTCGATCCAGCGTTCTCCTTGCTTGACCAAGTGTGCCACCACTTCAGGATGACTTGCCCAATCTCCCTGAGAGAGCGCAACTTCCTCGAAAAGCCAGCGCTGAGGCTTCTCGAGACGAACTAACATATGCTCCATCAAAGAGTGGAAATAGGTACCGACAAGTCTCGCGTCCAGCTGAACACCATGCTTGCCGGGCGTAATTCTGCGGCTGGTAGGTGCTCGCAATACAGCCTCAGAATCAAGTATTGGCTCAATCAAGTCGAGACGAAGAACCTTCTTGGCTTCATCGAGTTCCTCAATGACAGCTAAAGATTCTACTTCTGCGGGCAGTTTGGGAATAGGCTCATATCGGCGAATTGCGACCTTCGAAGCAGCTCCAAGGTCAAAGGAAACACGTTCTTCGCCTGCATAATCAGAAGGCACCATATGGTCGAACAACCATGTCGAAAATGAATTGAAACGGCTGGTTTGCGCATCGATGAAAAGTGCTAGATGATCGCGAGGGCGAGTCATTGCAACATACAAAAGTCGCTTTTTCTCTTCGGCTTCCATGTCGTTGTCCACAAGCTTAACAAGCTGGAACCACGATGGCGTATTTTGATCCTTTTCCCTGCTGGCAGAAACACTGCGATCAGTATTCATTGCGATTCCATACTGCTTGTGAAACAACAGCTTTTTGTAACGGGGGTCAATCTTAGAAGACAGGAACGGCAAGATAACGACCGGGAACTCGAGGCCCTTGGATGCGTGAATGGTCATCAGTTTGACAACATCATCCGTCTGCAACGGCGCATCAGCCTGCTTCACTTTATGCTCGCGCATTAGCGACAGACGGCGCGCGAACTCACCGGGTGACAAACTTTCATTTGCCGTAGCAAGCTGGACGAGCTTCCATAGATTCCTCGATCTTTGACGTCCATTCTTCGAAGAAAGAAGAACAGTATCGTAATCAGTCAGCGTGAGAATTTCCCGAATGAGTTCTCCAAGCGTTCGCAGTTGAGCACTCTCTTTGAGCTTGCGAAGATGGGCGACAGCCTGTCGGCAAACTTCAAAACCTGGGCGCTTCTCGTCAGAGACTTTGCATAGCAGCTGCCAGAGATGCGGATTTTTTGGGTTTCCCGCATCAGTCACCAATTGATGAACGATGTCGTCAGTGATCGAAAATATGGGCGAGCGCAGTGCACCAAGAAGTGAGTGACTATCGAATTCGTTATCAAGAAAGCGCAGAAGATTTTCAATGTCGAAGACTTCTTGACGCATCAAGAAGCTCTTTCCACCAAGAGTTACAAAAGGAATAGTATGACGGGTAAGCGCTTCCTCGAGCGGCGCAAAGTGATCGTTTTTTTGAACTAAGATGGCAAAATCGCCGAACTTCGCAGGGCGAGAAGCAGAGCCATCCTTAAGCTGAATCGGCATCTGCAGACGCACTTTCTCTTCGATCCACTGGCAGATCAGTTCTGTCTCGAATCCCTTCTTCTGCTCAGAATTTTCCGTCAAGGAAGAATCAAAGAAGAGCACTTCGGTTCGCTCGGTATCGACAACGCGTTCGCGGTGAGCATCCAGACTTTCAAATGACGCTCTATAAATTTGAGGATCAGCGCCGGGATCGAGCAAATCAGCAAAGATTGCGTTTACACCATTGACCAAATCAGGATGACTGCGGAAAGACTTGTTCAGCGGTATGACATTCTTCTCCCCTTGCAGGAAATCGATCGCCACACTACTTGGAGAACCGCAAAGTGCGTTCTTCCATTCGTTGAAATTCGATACGTCAGCGCCTTGGAATTTATATATCGATTGCTTGTCATCACCGATCAAGAACAATCGCGTTTTCTCACCAGCGAGGGAAGCGACTAATCGGGCCTGCGTAGCATTGGTATCTTGAAACTCGTCTACAAGAATGGCGCGCAGAGAATCGTTAAAATGCTGACGAGCCGGCGACCCGGGCTGATCCAACGCATCGAAGGTATAGCGAATCAGATCGTCATAGTCCAATTTGTGAACGATTTTCTTCTTGCGCTCGTATATCTCGATGGTTCGCTTAGCAAGGGAGATGAACGAACGAATCAAATGAAATGCTTCTCTGTCTGATTCCTTCAAGCCGGAAGGCACTTTCTTTACGGCTTTCTCAACCGCGCTCTTAAGATCCTTCATCCGGTGGCGCAATTCCATGGCATCCTTGCCGCCCTTATTACCAGGCGAAGGATGCTCGTGAAGACTATAAACATACGACCACATTTCTTCTGTAATCGTGGGTTCGAGCGAAGCACGATCGATTCCCTCAGCCAGAGCCGCATAAGCCTGGCGAATCACTTCGAGATCTGTCCCGGATCCCCAAGGATTCTCTTGAACGAAAGCAAGAGCAGTGCTCCAATTCTGATCTGAAACAATTTGACAAACCGCACGTTTGCGAGCCCAGAGCAATAGTTTTTCAAAACGCTCTTGCATTGCTTCGTCGCTGGTGTCACCCATCGCACTGATCACTTCACCAAATTGCAGAGATGAGCCAAGAATGTCTAACAGCCAACCCTTCACCTCATCAATGCTGAACAGATCCAGCAAGTCGTGTTCGACATTGCGAGTAGAAATAGCATCGCGCAAAGCTTCGTTAATACTATCTTCGCAAAGCTCGGCGCGCTCGATATCGTCTAGGACTTCAAACTTCGGATCAACTCCACCTTCGACAGGAAATGACTTCAGGATACTGTCACACAAACTGTGAATCGTGCCAATCCGAGCACCATCTATGTCGGCAACGCAAAGCAACCAGCGCTGGCTTTCTTCTCCTTGCGATTCTTCTTTCAAAGCCTGAAAACGCGCTTTCAACCTGGTACGCATTTCGCTGGCCGCTTTCTTGGTGAAAGTCACAGCAACTATGTCAGCAACAGTGAGCTCCGGGTTGCTGCGGAGGACTTCGATATACCGTTCAACCAAAACGTGAGTCTTGCCGGAGCCGGCACCAGCCGACACCAAGACGTTCTTGTCGATGCTGTAAACAGCCTCTCTTTGCTGTTCAGTCAGTTGTGACATGGCGCCTCCTCATCACTCACCTTCCTCATCACCGGAAGCGCTGCATTCCGTGATGCGACAAATCATCGAATGCTGGCAACCGCGACAAGAAACCTCACCATTCGGTCTAACTTCGAAATCGCCGTTACCGATGCGGTTGACATAATCAACAATGTAATTCTTCGATTTTTCCAACAAACTCTCGGAAGGCGGCTCGACTATCTCGGGCTCTCCCTCTTTGGGCTTCTTCGGTTTCTTGATGAATTCCAAAGAGCCGAGTGTGCTGGCCTGGGATACGCTGAGGAACTGACCAATCTCTACTTCTGCGCCGGGCATGATTGACTGCGTAATCGCCAAAGCGTAAATCGGCATCTGCAGATTTCGACCTTCGAGCGCATCTTTCTCTGTAATCGGCGTAGAGCCGGATTTGTAGTCGATGACGCGCACTTTCGGCTGACCGGATGCGGTCGTTTCGGCAGCAATGTCAATTCTGTCGATGACACCGATTATTCTCACTTCCTTTCCGCCGGACTTGATGATCAGCGGAGGTGAAAGCGGCTCGCCCGCGCGAGCTGTTCCAAATCCATGCTCGAAGAGTGACGGTACAAAACGCCCTTGCTCTTTGATTGCTCGGCGTTTTTCTTCAAGCACAAAACGGACGAGACGAAACGCGATTTCCTGGTCTTCATACTGCGCAAATTCGCCGCGTTTAACTTTATGCTGAGCGTTCATGGAGATGATCGCACTCCTGGTCGCGGATTCGAGAAGACGCTTGATCTCCTCGTCTTCCAAATTCACAAGTGTTTGATTGCGGTTTTTCAAATCTATGTAAAACAGTTCGAGCGCTTTGTGGTATGCCTCTCCCAAGATCGTTACCAGGATCTCATTTGTCGGCTCTTCATGCGGTTCGATTTTCAACACGTGATTGGTCCAAAACTTGAACGGACATTTTCCATAGTCGTTCAAACGTGACGGACTCCAATCTTTCGGCATATTGATCTTTAGTGACCCGCTGGATACCAGATCGGTTAACCAGCCGTTGTACACCAGATGCGAGGCACCACTTTCGCGAGCTTTGAGCATCGCAATCGGTGCAGAAATTTTCTCGGAGTAGGCAGCAACGTCAGGGTGGGTCATTGCTACCATTGCTTCATTCTGATTTCTCCACAGTCTATTCGCCACGTGGTCTCTTACTGACACAGGCTGATACGTCGCACTGGAAAATGGCTCCACAATATTGAGCGACTTAACACCTTCGTCCTTGCCACCCGTCAAAAGGAAAGAGGGAATCAATTCCTCGCCGTCAACGATATCTGTGGTTGGACAGGTGATGACTATGCGTTCGCGCGAGCGTTCAAGCAATGAATTGAACAGAGCCGATTCGAACCCCGCGTGGTGGCGCGGATTGTGCAAATCAACGCCGAAGAATTTCCACTTTTTAATTTCTTCCGGACTGGCAAAACCCGATCTCGAGACGCGGCGAGGAAATTCACCTTCAACCAATCCTGCCAGATAGATATCTGAGAATGTCTTATTGGGAGCCAACTCTGCACTGCAAATACGAACTTGATTGTGCCCTTCGCCGGGACTGCGAAAGGTCGATTGCTCGAGCATATGGACAAGCTTGCGGACGAATTCCTTATATACGAAGGACTGCCCGGCGATAATCGTCGACTCCTTAATCAAAAGAGCCAAAGACTGACGCACTACAGATAGTGTCGTTTCACGCTGCCAACGATTTAGCGGCGCTTCGTCATCAAGTTCATAATCACGGGGGGCAAGGAAAAGTTCTTCAAAAACATCTTCTACCCATGCCACCCACTGTTCATGAGGACGAGCTTCCGCCGGCGGTGTAGTCATATCGAAAAACTTGGCCAGGGCAGTCTTGATCGACACTGCTCCAATCAAACGTGCACAGTCTTCCCACTGATCGCGACCGGAAACAACAGCAAAATCATTGGCGGATTTCTTATCCAACAACTCGACATCTTCGCGCGTTAGCCCGAATGCTTCCAATCGAGTAAATGGGCTGCGTAAAAATTTGATCGTCGCGGCACGCGGATACTCATCAATTGAAAGACTCAGCAATTGCTGGTACCACTGCGCAAGCGGCAGCGACAAGAGTTCGATCGACTCGTCCAAATAGTGCGGGATGCCCGCGCCTTCGAACGCGCTGCGCACCGAAGTTCGATACTGTTTCAAATCACGAATAACCACAAGCATATCCGACGGCTCTACGCCATCTGATACCAAACGCTGCTTTATTCGAGAGGCGATGAAGTCCATCTCGAAATATCGATCCATCGCACGAAATTTTTCGACGGTATATGTACGCTGCGGTCTGCCAAGGGTAGCGGGCGCATCACCTGGAGCCTTGATGAAGAGCGAATCAGCCATCGCAAAGAGACTCAGCTGCAGAGCATTGTCACCTTCACCTTGTCTGCGGCGTTTCGGTTTCAAAACCGGTATGTCCGGAGCATCTACGGGAGCTGCAGGCTGCACCGACGAATGAAGCAGCAAATTTCCTGCCAGTATGTTTTCGAGATCTTTGAAGCTGTCGTCTTTCCACAAATAGTCGTTGTTCGGATCATCATCCGGGCGCAGATAGTCGAAAAGCACCTCGACCTTTTTGCAATAGGGTGCCAATAGCTGAACTGCCTGTAATTGCAGCGGATTGAAACGGTCGAATCCGTCAACGGCGAGAAAACCCAGATTCAAGTCCAGGTCTTTTTCGGAAGTCAGTTTTTCTCGAAGTTTGAACGAAACAATTCGCTGGTCTACATAACCAAGACGTTCGAGTTCTTGCCAATAACGCTCATAAATTCGCGCCAACTCCATATATTTGGAACCGCTATCGACATTGTTCTCCAAGCGCGAAATAACGTCCGCAGGTGACAGAGCGGCTCGTTCGAACTCATCGATGAGCTCGATAATCTGCTGCGACGTTCCATTAAACTCGACAATCGGATCGATCGCTTTCAGCGAACCTTCCGCTTTCATATTGAGCAGAATCTGCTGCAGCAAAACTGGTCGAACGCGTTCAGGCATCAAGCGAAAAGAAACGCCCAATTTGCGAAGAATTTCTTCCAACAATTTGTAGAAAGAGAGGATCTTCAAACCAAAAACGCCGGGAAAATCCCTGTGCTCCGCCGCCCCATCGGCCTGCCGCTTTTTGACAAGGGCGAGCAAACGCTCGGTAATCAGTTTTCTATATCTCTGGGACGGAACAACAAGGAGCGCCTCGCCCGGGCGGTTCGTTTCCAAATAATCGAGCAAACGCTCAAGCAGCTTGACGCTCTTGCCAGTGCGATATGGGCCGGTGAATACTTCGATATTCGTCATGCGTCGAGTATGCAATAGTGAAAAGCTGTCCGCTTTACTAGCGGAGCTCGTTGATCACTGGTCCGGCAGAAAACTGCCTCTTACCTCAGATATTCTCGCATGTTCGAGTTGACGCCGCGCCGTAATTTATTAAGCGCCCGAACTTCCAGATTTCTGGCCTGCTCTTTGGTCAAACCCATGTTTCTGCCGCTCTCTTCCAGGCTCATGGGCGTTCGGCCCGTCAGCCCATAGCGGAAAGAAAGAAGTTCGCGCTCTTCTGTACTGAGGCAAACCAAAGAGTCCAAAACGTGACGGACCATAAGATTGGCCGCGGTAGCCTCGTCGGGCGCCAGAGCTGATTCGTCCTGAATCACATCGGCAAGCGTGGCATCGGAATCATCACCACAAGCCGAGTCAAGAGAAAGTGGACTGCGGGATGAATCGTAAGCCAGAAGAACCTTTTCACGGCTGACGCCGGAAGCTTCCGACAATTCATCCGGTGTCGGAACACGTCCCAACTCTTGGCAGAGTGCCGTGTTCGACTTGCGCAGCTTGTTAAGAACCTCGTTCATGTGAACGGGAACCCGAATGGTGCGAGCCTTGTTGGCGATTGCCCGGGTAACGGCCTGGCGAATCCACCAGGTCGCGTACGTTGAAAACTTATTACCGCGCTCAGGGTCGAACTTTTCGACCGCGCGCATCAAACCAAGACTTCCTTCCTGAACCAGATCCTGAAGACCAAGACCGTGGTGCCGATAACGCTTGGCTATACTGACAACCAGGCGCAAGTTTGATTGGATCAATTTGCGTTTGGCCACCGCGTCACCCGCTTTGATTCGGCGGGCCAGTTCGATCTCTTCGCGACCGGTTAAAAGTTTGTGCCGAGCAATTTCGCGCAGGTATATGCGCACCGAATCTTCTTCGACTTCCCTCGGCTCGGCTACAACTTCACCATCGATTGGCTCAGTTGCAGCGCCACCATCGGCGAAGTCACTCTCGAAAGGTTGCTGCTCAAGAGTGCCGGCAAAAAAATCGTCTGCTTCTTCTCCTGTGAGAAGAGTGGTCATGCCGTCATTCTGTTTGCTTGCTGAACTTTGTCTTCTTGCCATTTGAAAGACTTTTTCGCCTCTGCCACCCGCACCATATACGGTGTATATATTCAGCCATTACACCACCTAGTATGTTGCCAGAAACGAGGCGCAGAATCTAGTAGGTAAAATCGGGGGGCGCGAATGAGGCTTGCATTTTCGACACCGATTTTGCGTCACGAATTGCAAAATCTATCTCAGTCAAGAACCGCTCTATGTGCGACTTTACAACACGTCTAATCAATGGTGGCAAGTGTTCGACTGGTATCGCCGATGATACACCACTCTCACAAGAATTTTTCCGAACGACAACAATTCGCAGTGCCTCATAGTGATTGTTAGCGATTGCGAACTGATTGGACGCAGGTTGGATATGCAAAGCTGTCATATCGCGCACCGATGAAGATTGAAACGAGTGCGCCGATTTTAACCTTCTGCCAACAAAGAAACACCGCCCCTTCCAATGAAGGCGATCTGGGGTTTTCCCTAATACCTGACAAAACGGCAAAACCCTTAAAAGCGGCAGTTCTTCAAACGAAAAGATTAACTGGAGGCGGGCTATCTGCCACAGGCGCCGAAATTCGTCGAAATCCACCCAAAATGGGTATATCAAAAGCGGACAATAAAACAGGTCTGTCGTGGTCGAAAAGCCGGAGAAGCAACGGTCTAAGGGGTCCGAGGATGCTGAGCGCAATCCTCGCGCCGCCGCATCCGAAGCACATGAAGCCCAAAAGACGGCCAGTGCGACAAACGGCGGCAAACAGCCGATGCGCCTGGAAGAGCTTCTGGAACGTAGCAAGTCAGACCCGGTGGCTCGGGACATTGTCGAAGGCTTAAACAAGCTGACCAAAGCTACGGACGAAAAGACTCGCAAAGAGTTGGTACGCTGGCTGGGCAATAGCGCCCAAATGCATTTCGGCCGAGACCTGGCGGATTTGAAAGAACTTCAACATCCGCCCCAGGCAAAACATGACAAACAACTCGAATCTCTGCTCGCAAAAGGACGAGGCGTGATCAGCTTCACGGGCGACGTCCCCAAAGTAATCACGCAAGAATTGAAAGCTCTCAGAGACGAAGAGCGCCGGCAAGGAAAAACGCAAGGCTTTGCCGAACACGCCATGGCGATGATCAAGAACTTGAAAGAGTCGCTGATGCCGCCCGACTTGAAAAAATCAGCAGAAAAAGCTCTTAGAGAGTCCATTGCCGAGCAGCTCGAGCCCGAACTGAAAGAATTGCGAGAGAAGAGAGGCGAGGGGACACCGCTCGTTGTCGGCGAGGTGAAAACATTCGACGAGGAGACTTTGACGAATGTTCGCCTTCTCGAAAAGGGGCTGCATGCACCCGGACTTTTCGGTCTGCCATACACAGAGCACGTCGACTTCAAGCAACTGAAAGATGTGCTTGAAGGTCTGCCCGTGGAAAAACGCCGGCAGATTGCAGAAGCCTTTGCATATGAAAGCGGGAGTCAGAATTCCTTTTTCAGCGAATTGCGCTGGAAAGGAAGCGATCATCCTGCCGATATTCAAGAAATTGAGGCGCTTTTCGAGCGCCGCAAAGATGTCACGGACTGGGCGGGCGACCTGCAAAATGACTTAATCAGACTAAAAGAGCTGAAACAGAAGAATAACTTGATCGGCGCCACACAAATCGCTGAACAAATGGGCAATCGCGATCCGCAGGTGGCAAATGTAGAGCGCGCAATGCGCCAGACTGTGGCAATGATGCCCGCCCTTGCAATAGCGGAATTAAGGACAGAGCACGCGGATATCTACAGAAGACTGACGACAGACACTTTTGTCGGCAAAGAAACCAAAATTGCTCTCAAAATAATGCTGGAAGATCCCTCCTGGTCGAAAAATCCGGGAGCAGTCACCGAGATGGTGCGCGCCGCCGTCGATCACAACAACTTTGACTTATTCAAAGATGCCATGAGACTTTCATCTCCAGAAGCGCGACAAATTTTTGCCCTGTCAAAAGAAGCGCAGGAAGTGAGGCAAAAGTATTCACTGCAAGCAGAAGTGGTATCGGATTTGATTGCACGAGGCAGTCAATCTCTGCTCACTGGCCTACATCAAAATACAAGCTGGTACGGCTGGCTGGGCGCCAATAAGGAGGAAGTGGCTCGTCTTGTAGAATTTGCCAATCCCGATGATCGCGCGGCGTTCACAAAGGGCGAAGCGCTCGCCAAATTGAAAAATCCTACCGCCGATCAAAAAGAACTGATCGATTATTTCCGTACTATCGACACCGCATTGAAGGAAGCGACCCTTTACGACAAGACTCAATACGACTTGTTGAAGCGGAAGATGACAGGAACACCTGAAATATATTCCGACTTGCGCAGACTCCATGGTGACGGCTTTTTCGGCAACTTCCAGAAGAATGATTTGAGCGGCATGAAGAAAGTCGTGGAAAAACTTTCCGAGGAAAATTGGAAGTCACTGCGAGAGAATCCAAGCCACCTGGACAAACTCGACGACGACCTGAAAGACTTTCTGGATGATGGCGAACGCAACCAGATTATGGGTATGCTTCGCGAAAAGGTAGGCGACAAATCAAAGGATAATCTCACGTATGCGCAGTCGAGAGAGAAAGGCAAGCGCTCCGTAGAGGAATTCTTCCGTGAGGAGATATCGCCGGACTCTTGGAACCCCTTCAGCGAGAAGAATTGCCGACTAGCAAAACTAGATCGCATATTGCAACTAAGTCCGGCAGAAAAAGAAGCGTATAGAAAAGATCAGACCTCCATCGACAAACTGATCTCCTCCCAATTCAGGGGGGATGAGCTTATTGTTGCAAGGAGAGCGCTGCAACACGCTCTGAAAGGAAAAGAAAACACGGATCCTATCAATGACGCTCTGCTCGCCAATTTACACCAGAGCAGCAATGCCGAGCGCGCCAGAAAGTTGGAACTGGCTCTTTCCAGCATGAGCCCGGAAACTCTGCACCCTGCCAAATCAGTCGAAGCGACAGAACTGCGAAAGTCATTTGAAGAGATAATCAAACATTTTTGCGACGAAACCGGACGAGGACCTCGCTACGATCAAGATGGTCAGCAGATAAGCGAGGGTCAGTATGAAGAGTACATTGAGAAAACGTTCGAAACCGGAAGAATTCCGCTGGATCTCAAAGCTTCCCTTTGGAAAGAGTCCAAGATTTCCCTCGAAGATCTGACTAACCTCTCGAGCAATGATGCTCAAAAACTATTAGCGAAATCCAGCGAAGCACAAAATCTGCAAAATGCGATTTTCAAGTCAAAGGAACAAGCAGAACTTGCCAGAGAAGTTCTGCTCTTGAAAAATGGAAAGGACATTACTCCGGCAATGCGTGTTCGCGCTTCGGTTGTAGGTTTCGACGAACCGCTCTCCAAGGTTCTAGACGCACTCGAAGATTTAAAACCCAAAGCACGCAAGAATTTGGAGCAGGAATACCTGAAATACCACTCCACCCTCAATGCAGATTTGCTGCATATTTCCAGTGGTGCAGAGCGGCGCAGACTCCTGGAAATTTATGCGCCTGCGCCGATGGGACAAAAAATAATTTCGCTGCAGAAAGATCTTGTCAAACAAGACGGCGCTGCCGATTCTTTCTTGATGGCAGGAGCGGTGGATGCTCATGCAAGAGTAGCCAAAGTCTATGCGGAAAATAAAGAAGCGATTGCCAAACTGGACCCCAAAACCAGAGAAGAACTCGACGCTGCGCTGGAAAATTATTTCGTAGCAAAAGCCAATTTTGTGACGACAAAACGAGAGACTGCAGAAGCAGTAGCAAACGCAACAACAACCCTAATGGGCGTAGCGCTCTCAATTGCAGATCCACCGGCGACGGCAGCAATTCTAGCGTCGGCCGGAGTTGTCGGTGCCGGCGTAAAACTCGAGATGACCCGGGCAATGATGGGTAACGACTTCGATGAATCTCAGGCGCTGAAGATTGCCGGCTCGGGATTTATGGATATCTCCTTCGGTTTTGCCGACAAAGTCATACCGCTTAGCAAATTGGTAAAACTAGACGCAAAGGTGGCGACATCAACAACCGATGCTATCTGTGAGCGGATTGGAACAGCAAGAACTGTTTCCATCCTAAAAGATGACGCCCGCGAAATCTTGCAGAAGGGCATGTCGGAAATGTCCCTGACCCACTGTGCATTCGGCTCCAAAGAGTTCGAGCATGAGGTCCATAACCTGGCAAAGTCTCTAGTCAAAGAAGGCGCCGCTCCCAGCGAAGTGAATTCCCTGGTCGGACTCATCAAAGAAGAGACAAGAAATCGAATCTCCGCCAACCTCAAACAGAAGGTCCGCAATGAGCTGCTCAAAGCCGGGGAAACTTCCACTCTAGAAACCAGTACTGAATTGGCAAAGGAGGGCATACTCGATCCGGAAAAGCTCAAACTGAATGAATTGGGCGTCAAATCCACAGCCGACATGGTGGCGGCTTTGCTCAAGTATGTGGAACTGCGCGCGGCAGGAAAGCTGATTGGCAAAACAGTAGATCACGCCAATTTGCAATTAGCCAGAAAGGAACTCTTCGAGTCAGCCAAAAACACGATGCCCAGGGAGAATTACATCAGACTGCTCAAGCACACGAAGGAAATGGAAGATCGAATCAGCAATCCGAAGGAATCGGCGCGGACACTGAGGGAAGTCACTCACTTCTTCCGTCCGATCAGAGAAGGGCTGGATCTCGACTTGAGCGTGCTGCCTAAAGGCGAAGCTCTCAGGCATCGAGGCGAGATGACAATTTTCGAACTGGCTAATCCCGAGTCAATTCAACAGGGCATGAACGAGACTTGCAATGCCGCCGTTGTGCAGAAACAGCTAGCCTTCAATGCGCCGCATCGCTACGCCCAGATAGCTAAAGACATTTCTTGTTATGACACTTTTGTCACCACTGACGGCACCAGGCTCAAACCCTCTGCTTTCGGCGCTTTCAGCGCGGATAGCGAAAGTGCGATTTATGAAGGAAGGCGAAATTCCTGGACCACTAGTGAAGATCTGCACATCAGCCATTTCCGAAGACCTACCGAAAAGAGCATGCAAACCATGATTATCAACGCTCACTGGAACAGCGTTGAGCGAGACATTTGCGTAAAGGAAGGGCCCGAAGGGCTGATTGTGGTGCCACCAAAAACAGCAGGTTCCACAATCAAGAAATTTGCGCCCGGAGAAGTCGCTTTCCTCAGCGCAAAGAAGGAACACCAATTATGCTACCGAGACGGGGAGAAATTAGTAGCCTTCAAAGTAGAAAATCCCAGAGCCCATATTGATGAAGATGCGGACATTTTCTTCAATTACGCGAGTCCACATATCGGCAGCGAACATCTGCAGAAGATGTACAACGATGTGGCGGGTCCCGGACAATTAGAATCAAATTTCGTTCTGATAGGACCGGCACCAAAACATGCTGATCCAAAATTGATCGAAGAGATGAGCAAGACGCAAACTTTTGTCAAAGACGAAGAGCAACTTCGTGCCATACTTCTGCAGCGCCTCGAAGAAGGTAGAGGTGCTGCAGCCCTGGTAGTAAACGCGAAAAAATTAGATTCACGGTGTGAAGACGGAGGACACGTAATACTGGGAAGGTATAATCGACTCGAAGATAATTACAGCATCTTCAACAGTTGGGGCTACAACGAGCGAGATCGCGATCTAAAAACACTCTTCGACTGTTTGCTAGAGGAAAAGTTTGATGGCACTCCTGGACAATAGAGATATGGCGTCAAGAGAACTCGCCCTGAAAGGCGGCGTGCTCAAAACCAATGGCGCACTGGTAAGCATGAACGTACCGAGCGGCTGGTCCGCCAAGATGCTGACCGCCGGCAACCCGCCAGGGCTGCCCCCCGAAACTTTGATCATTTTGAAAAAGAGCGATGGACTGAAGATTTCAATCGGAGTCTATTTCTCCGGAGTCGTCTACGAAGAGATTGACGGACGAATTCGCAAAGAAAATCTTTTCGACCAGCAAATCAGCATGAAGGCAGGAACACCTGAGTCAACAGCATTGACAGGAGGCGAAGGCGCTCTGGCCAATGAGACAAAAATGCAGGTCTTGATTCTGCAAGCCGGGCGCCACGGTGTTCAAAGCGATGAAGAGTATTGCCGCGCCATCAAGACGACGGACCTCAATGGACTGAAATGCGTCATTTACGAATTTCAAAATGAACGTTCCGGAACAAGAGCAATCGAGTATTGCATCGATGTACTCGGTAATGGTCGTATTGTCTATGCGCTCTATTACCGCGCGCCGATCGAAACGTTCGCAGAAAACATGGACACTGCGGTCGAAGCTTTCAAATCATCAATCTGGCGAAAAGACTTCGATCCTTATAAAGCTATCGAAATTGTCGACTAGCCCACTTCGATATGCCCGCACCGTATACAGTGCCATGTCCGGATAGCTGTCACTTCTGGAAAAAATTCGTGCCCGTTGGGATTCGAACCCAAGGCCTTCGGCTTCGGAGACCGACGCTCTATCCAGCTGAGCTACGGGCACATGAAAGCCCATTATAGCCCGTCTTTTCAGGGCTGCCGGACCATTTCTTCCAGTGCGTCAAGATTGTGAATAGTCACGCGCTTCGACTCGATGTCAATCCAGTGACTGGAGCGGAACTTATTGAGGATTTGAGTCACAGTTACTCTTGACGACCCAACCAGGTCTGCTATCTCCTGGTGAGTCAGAGGAAACTCGACCCGAATGCCGTTCGGGGTAACTTTGCCATGCGATTCGGCAAGGGTAACCAAAAGCCGCGCTACACGACTGGGAACTTGCCTGAATACAAGGTCCTCAATGCGAGCCTGTGCCTGTTTCAGCCGTCCACCGATAATCTGGATAAGCCTGAGACCAAATTCCGGATTCTCGCGAATGAAGTTCTGGAAGGCTTCTCGGCTGATTTGATAAATGCGGGACTCTTCAAGAGTCTCGGCATAGCTGTCGTGCTCGCCCGATTCCCAGGAAGCCTCGCCGATGAGGTCCCCGGGACCCAAGAGCGCCAAAATCACAGTTTTGCCTTCCGGCGAGAGCCTGGTCAGTCGAACCCGCCCTTTCTCTATAAAGTAGATGGCCTCGGAAGGGGCTCCGGGCGAAAAAACCATATGGTGCTTCGGCAGCTCCAATTCTTCCAGGATTCCCAAGAGCCGACCTAACTCAACAGGGTTGAAGGACTCGAACAAGTCACTTTGCCTGATTGAGAACAGCTTTGGTGCCGCTTTCATTGCCGCCTGCCTCCAGAATTCAGTCCCAATACAAGATTCAGGTGTACCGAGGCTGCCTAATGCACCAGATAAATTGTGCCGGCGAAACTTGAACTCTTCGGCGGCGAAATACGTCTGTATTTAACAAGCACCCTATATAAATTGTTGGGTAGCCAACCTTTTTATACCCTCGCACCCGGCTTTAAAACACAAAGCCGTATCAGCTGCCGGGTTGGCACCAGCAATTTGACCGAATTGGAAATAGAAGGCGACCTCAGAAATCCGACTTTCACTGATTAACAGGAGGGCTGAAAAAACAGATATGCAATTGCACCTCAAATCGGTCTAAAAGGCTATTCCGGCGAAAGACCGATGCCTTAACCGGAAGTATTGCCGGAACACCCAGTTACAAACCCTGACGTCCAGCACAGCCAGAGCATATACACTCGATCCCAGTGACACATAAAAACGGTCGACATCCGGTCACGGAGCCACTTTTAATACGCTCCCAGTCTTTGTAGCGGCTATAATTTGACTTGGTGTGTGAATAAGCAATCCGCATGACTATTAGGTTTTGCACCGGCCCCACGAGTGCAGAGCCCGCTATCCAACGTCACAATCGGCTGTGGAATGCTCGGGTACAGCAAAATCTAAAGGAGAATAGGTAATGGCAGTAGCAACAAAAGAGAAAGAGAAGTCCACGCCCGAGAAAAACACGGAAAAAGCCATGGACAAGAAAAACCATGCCGAGCAAAACGGCAAAGACAAAAATTCCGCACCACCGCAAGAAAGACTAAAAGCCCTCGGCATGGCACTTGATTCAATCAAGAAAGCCTATGGCGAAGGCTCTATCATGCGCCTGGGTGATTCGAGACACCAGAGTATAGAAGTAGTACCGACCGGTGCACTGTCTCTGGACGTGGCCCTGGGCGTCGGCGGTTTGCCTCGCGGCAGAATCATTGAAGTATACGGACCGGAGTCCTCCGGCAAAACCACTCTGGCGCAGCACGTTGCAGCAGAGATTCAGAGAATGGGCGGCATCGCGGCAATCGTAGATGCTGAGCACGCAATGGATCCGGAATATGCAAAAGCGCTGGGAGTCAACGTTGACGAGCTTCTCATCTCGCAACCGGATACCGGCGAACAAGCCTTGGAAATCACCGAACAATTGGTTCGCTCAGGCGCTGTCGATCTGGTCATCATAGACTCGGTTGCGGCACTTGTTCCAAAAGCTGAAATCGAAGGTGAAATGGGCGATAGCTTGCCCGGTCTGCAAGCTCGTTTGATGAGCCAGGCGCTGAGAAAACTTACCGCTATCGTCAGCAAGACCAACACCATGGTCATCTTCATCAACCAGTTGCGTCAAAAAATCGGCGTCATGTACGGCAACCCTGAGACCACAACCGGCGGTAATGCGCTCAAGTTCTACGCCTCAGTCCGTCTTGATATCCGCAAGATCGAAACACTCAAGAAAGACGGCGTAGAGTACGGCAACCGCGTCAAAGTCAAAGTGGTTAAGAATAAAGTGGCTCCGCCATTCCGGATCGCTGAATTCGACATCATTTACGGCCGCGGCATCAATTCTGCCGGCTGCTTGCTCGATACGGCTGCCGAACTGGAAATCGTCAAGAAATCCGGTACTTGGTTCAGCTACAAAGAAGAACGCATCGGTCAGGGTCGTGACCAGGCAAGAACATTCCTGGAATCGAACCCAGCCATGCTCAAGGAAATCGAGCAACGCGTCAAAGCGGAATTGGCAAAGAAAGAGCCATAATAAGCTGCGAATCTGTTCGATTCGCACCGAAAGAGACATGGCTTGCATCAGAACATTGCGGGGGGAGCGCTTGGCGCTCCCCCTGAAATTTCCTAATTTGCTATGGGAGCTCATCAAAGAATCTATAATGTTTTTGGCTGCGAAAAACCGACTAATAAGTGGATGACGAATACGGCAGAGACGCGTCAATCAAAAAACGAAGCGAAGAGCAAATCCAAGAAGCCGCAATTCAAATTCAGCCGGCCGTCTAATTTGGGTTTGGCATTGCTCACTGGAGCAGCGCTGGGATTGTCGGCGCCGGGAATTACACTTCCGCCATTGCCGGGCTTAGGATATTCTCTATCATTTTCATTTCTGGCCTGGTTTGCACTGGCACCACTGCTGCTTCTGAGCGTATCGAGCAAGAGCGCATTACAAGCGTTCCTGCGCGGGACGGTGTTCGGCACGGCCTACAACCTCGTCTATCAAAACTGGTACCTCGGTCTGCAGCCGCTGGATTGGCTTGGCTTCAATCAGTGGCAAGGCTGGGCGCTGGCCGGCTTGGCCTGGCTGGTGATCGCAGTTCATCAGGGCATTATCATCGGGCTTTTCGCAGCAGCCGCTCATCTCGTTCCGACTACCGGTCAATTTCTCAGCGAGGGCTCGAAAAAACACTTGAAGCTCCCGGCGTTTTTCATTCTGCCACTACTCTGGGTGCTCATCGTCAACAAACTGGGTAACGCACACGCAGCTCTCGGCGTGCCCTTCGCGATGCTCGAATACACCCAATACAAACAGACTGCTCTGATCCAAATCGCTAGTATCATCGGTGGTATTGGACTGTCATACCTGATGGTCATGTGCAATACCGTTATTGCCACCGTAATAGCCAACTTTGCGCAAATCAAAGGCGTAGGTTCTCTGCAAGCGCCTTCAAGAAAAGCAGCTATTTATCAAAGTTTTGCCATGGCAGTAATTCTCACGGGATTGATCGCCTTCGGCTTCTATCAATCTTCGACTTTGCAATACGACGCCAACATTCCCGTCTCGGTTATCCAGCAGAACATCAATATAGATATGCAGAAGACGACGATGCGTTACGGCATCGAAGATCTCTTTCGCATTCATCGAGACCTGATGGCGGCAGCTCCTAGAGGACTGTCAGTATGGACCGAAAGCTCTCTGCCTACCTACCTTTGCAGCGAACGAGGAACACAACAAAACCTGAAAGATCTAGCCGTGCGCACAGGCACAGACATTGTCGTAGGAGCGATGGATAAGGACAATGAGGGTAAGCCGTACAATGCCGCTTATGGCATCACCAGCAGTGGCACAATCCTGGACAATATCTACCACAAGCGTTACCTAGTGCCCGTTGGTGAGTACGCACCGGCATTTCTAAAACTGCTACCGGAGTGGGCTCGCCGGATGACTAACACTCCTGCAGGAGGCGGATTCAATTCGGGCACGAGTCCGGAAGTTTTGGAATTCGCAACAGCTAAAGTCGGACCGTTAATCTGCTTCGAAACCATCTCGCCCGAGGAAGTCTCCTCGACTGTAAGAGAAGGAGCCCAAGTGCTGGTTAACATCAGCGATCTGGCATGGTTTCACGATTCTCTTATCGGCGAGCAGATGATCGCAACCTCTGTTTTGCGCGCAGTGGAAAATCGTCGCTATGTGGTTTTTGCCGCCAACACCGGTCCATCTGCAGTAATCGACCCCCTTGGCAGAATTCAAGAGCGCTCCGGTATCGGCAAGGCACAGACTTTGACCGGAAAAGTCGGCAAAGTTGATAATATGAGCATTTTCACTTCGTGGTATAGACTTTAGTGTCAGCCCGGAGATTTTGGTGAAAATTAGGCGGGAATCTCTTTATTCAAGGTTCGGCGCATCAATTTGCGCCGCATTGCTTTTGTATTCATTTTCAGCCTGTCCAATCGCTTTGGGCAAACAGGGGAAAGAAGCAAAGGAAATTTCCGCACAAGTCCAGCAGGCTTCTGCGCAAGCGACTGCAGACACGCAAATGCCTGTATACGAAGCGGGCAGAAAACTGCCCAAAGGCATGGCTGAGTCCTCTGTAGACATTACAATTGCGTCAAAACCAGCCGGCGTTTGGAATGCTCTGGTGAAGTTCGAAGACTACCCAAGAATCTTCAAAAGAATAAAGACCTCTGAAATAACAAAGAGAGAAGGCGACTTAATCTTTGTAGAGACATATCTAAAACCTCAGATGTTCGTGAAAAACAATGTTCAGCACACGGTCACGAATATCGCCGACAACCCGCACCGCATCAATTGGAAGCAACTCGATGGCAACTTCAAGCACGTTGATGGGTCGTGGGATCTAACTGCGGTCGATGGTGATAAAACAAAATTGACTTACACTCTGCATGTAGATGCGGGCACGATAGTGCCACCGTCGATGGTGTCGTTCTTTCTCAAATTCGTGCAAAACGAAATCGTCAAGCAACTGAAACAATATGTGGAGAAGCAAGGGAATGCGCATAAGGCAATTTCGCAAAGATAGGCAGCCCGCTGCCGGTTCAACACTTACAGTCACCGCTTGCCTCCTCGCGGCATACCTGTTTATGATCACCAATACGGCAGCGCAAAAGGCATTGGCAGTGGAATTGAAAGAGACGACCGGAGTACAAGTTAAGTGGATAAGCGACTCACTTGCAAAACACCTTCTTTCTATTGCAACCGCTAAAGACTCGGTAAAGATAACGTCAGACGGGCAGTACCGAAAAGCCGGCGAAAATAGTCTTTCATTCGTTCTCAAACCTGGCGAAAAAATGGAAAGCACCGACCATCATTCCCAACTCTCCGTGGTCTTGCTTGGCATATCGGGCAAATCAGCAAGGTTTGGTTATGACCTGAGATTCGACAGCCGGTCGTTCGGAAAGGATCAAATTTCAGTGGATCGCGGTGAAGTGACCCTTGAATCCAGACCAACAAGAGCAGAGAGCAAGAAAATCTGAGCAGAACCAAATCTTGCTATTGAACGAGGCGTCCTACTTTAATGGCGCCGCGCAAGGCAATATGCAGCAAAGTCCTGCCGCCACTCTCCTCAATATTGCTCAAGGTGCCCATCGCCACCTCGCCCCACTTCTGCGAAGCCGGTGTCATGCCTTCACCCTGCTGCATGATTTTCACATGATCATCAGCGCCATTATTCTTATGGAGTTTGCCTTCAACAGCGATGACGGCCGTCGTTATGCCGTCGGTGCAACGTGGCTTACCTTCAATCGTTCCTTCGGCGAATTTCGTCCAAACTTGATTAGTGGTGTTTGTGCCTTGCCCCCACTCGAGCAACTGTACTGGTTTGCCGAGTCTAATCATCAGTAACTCCTCACGCGCTGCCTTGGAAATCCAAAAACTTGGATATTAATAGAACAACTAAAGTTAGCATATTCCGCCCGGACGTGCCTTATGCAATGTTTGGGTAGTCGGGGCAAAGACTAAAGATTTTGAATAATTGCCCCTAGATGCTCTTCCAGTGTCAATCCTGACAATTCTGCAGGCAGCTCTTGGTCCTCCTGCTTACAGGATGAATCCACGGACAAAAGACCAATCAAATCCGTATGCACGTTCTTGACGATCTTGCCGAAAACCTTAGCCGTTTTGTCCGCGCTGTCCGATGGGATATGCATGAGCGGAGTTTTGATTTTCATGAAGTCCTTAATCAAATCAATAAATTCGAGAATCGTGTAAGTTACCGGCCCGCCGATTTCATAGACCTTGCTGACCGAGCCGCGGTTGTAAAGACTTTGCACTATGACATTGGCTACATCATCAACAAACACCGGCTCTATCTCACTAAGACCAGAACCAGGCACGGGAATTACCGGCTTCAGCTTCAAAATTGGCAAGAGCGCGTTCAGAAAGGGAAAAGAAGCTCCATAAAAATAGGAAGGCCGGACGATAGTCCAGTAAAAAGGCGCATCTTTTACTACCTGCTCTGCTTGCCACTTGTACTGCATCATCGTGCTGAGCGAATGCTCGGATGCACCAAGACAGCTGACGTGTATGAAGCGCTGTACTCCACCTAATTCGGCGATGCGGGTAAGTTCGCCGACAACGTCGAGATGAACTGATTTCATCTCATCCGGATTGGATTGAAAAAAACTGCCGCCTGCATGAATTACAGCAGTGCAGCCGCTGATCGCTTTGGTAAGCACGCCAGGATCGGTCATGTCTCCGACAACGACTTCCGTACCTTGTTGTTTCAAGGTCGGAATATTGGAACTCCTCCAGTCACCCATCCCGCGCGTCAGCACTCTTGCCGGATAGCGCTGTCTTTGCAAGTGCTTCAAAATAGCGCTTCCAAGCAAACCAGAACCGCCAAGAACAAGTATCACGCAAAACCTCTAACTTTCAGATGTGGTTACGGCCACATGCCACCACCGAAGCCATAACCGCCCATCGGCATTCCCATACCGCCGCCGCCAAAACGCACTCCGCCTGTTCCTATGCCGAAACCGCCGGTGGAAAATCCGCTGCCGAATGTACCGACGCCGCTACCATATCCGGTGCCATACCTTTGAACCGGCCTCTGACTGACCACCATGCCTGTAGCTGGATCGATCAGATTGCCGGTAACCGTATCAAGCAACAAACCAGTGCGCGGGTCGGTGACGACATTGCCGGATTGCATCGGATAACCGCCGACAAAACCGCCGCCGATCAGATTGCCGATTGAATTGATTATCCTGCCCAGTCCGCCATTCTTGCGCTGCCTCATCGAAGGCGCGGTAGGAGGGTAACCGTCATCATCATTGAAGCTTGGTGCCGGCTGCGGGCTTTGAGCGACGCGAGGAGCACCTTGCGCAGCGCCGGGCGAAACTTGAATTACACCGGCAAGACGATTGACGCGCTCAGGAAGCGATTTGTCCGTCCAGGGCTTCTCTGCAGGAAACAGCGATTGCTCCAAGCGATGCAGACGAGTAGGCAGCGGATCTTTCGAAAAGGTCTTGCTGAATACTTCGTTTTCCATGAGGGTGACTTGGTAGTTCAAGCCCATGCCTTGAGCCTGAGGCGTAGACGGACGCATCGATGGTGCCGTCCGCGGTGTAGCCATGGCTGTCTTGGGCGGTGGAAGATCGTCATCTTCGTCATCTTCAAAATCTTGAGAGGTTACCGGCGGGCGAGCGCGCGGTGCCGGTGCCGAGCCGCCGCCGTAAGTGCCTGCTCCGGCGCCCATTCCGTAAGAGCCGCCGCCATATGACCCGGAACCCATGCGGCTGCCGGCGCTGCCGCTGCTTCCCATGCCGCCGTACATGCCGCTTCCGCCCATACTGGTCTTAGGAATAATTCCCTGTCTGCGGAAATCATCAGCCATATTTCTGCCGCTGAAAGACTCCTTATCGGCATTGCGACGCGCCACCGGCTGTGGTGGCGCAACACTGGTAGGATCTTCTTCGTCCTCGTCCGCCCAATCTGCATTAAGAGGGGCATTTTTCGTAATGTCTATACCGGACTGAGCTTTAAGACGATCGGTTCTGTCGGTAAGGTCGGTGCTGGTGGACGGCTTTCCGAAATATTTAGTCTCCAGGCGTGCCAAACGCTGATTCACAGGCTCCTGACTGTATGTCTTGCCGTTGAAGGCCTTTCTTTCAATCGCGTCTACAGCCGGATAATTGCCTATAGGCGCCGGCTCTGACTCTTCCTCTTCAGCCACCGGCGTCGGCGCCGGCTGCCTGCCTACCCCTCCACCTGACGATGAATTCCCACCTCGGGCAGTCTGAGCAGGGGGCGAGTCACTGGATACGCTGTTCAAATTCGGCACAGCCTGCACTAGCGCGGACAGCCTGGCAGCGTCGTCGCCATCCTTCGCTTCGCCGAAAACCATCTTTTCGATACGGTCCAGACGCGCATCCATGCTTTCTTTTGGATAGGTATGCTGGAAAAACTTCTCTTCCAACTTGAGCAAATTGCCGTCGTTGTCAGAGACAGCGAAAGATGCAGGAGCGGCAAGCAATACGCTCAAAGCCAAAAAAGCAACAGCAGATATGCGCGCAGGCATTCTACCCCTGTTTTTTTGTCTCTTTGCTCTGTTCATGCCTCTGTTTTTCACTACGAAAGGGGAAACCTGGAAAGACCTACCCCGCGGACAATTAAAAGAAAGTCGGACCGAACTTTGACAACTTTTGCACCTTCATCTTACCATGCGTTCAGGTGCCACAAACCCTGATTTTCACTAGCTCTTGCCCTCCAAATTTGCAAAAAGCTGGCAGGTCATCCAAGGCGGCCACATGAAAGTGGATTTAATCAGTGAAAGACGTTAACAGTTGGCGTTTGTTCCGATGTCAAGACGACATCAAGATTGAACGATAATTAGCAAATCCATGTACTGTGTTTTTGGCTGGTAACATTCATAGAACCTTTGTCGCCGAAGTCACAGCGCGCGTACTTACTTGCAGCGCCTGGCTCGCGTCCACCCTTGAAGGCATTTCGCAAAAGTCACAAGGACACCCAGATCATGGTCACAACCACCAAACCCTCCGCCGCCACCCTGCAGATAGACGGTCACAGACTGACTCTGGAAGACGTCGAGCGCGTCGCACAGGGCAATGCGACCGTAAAACTTTCGGCCATGGCTACCGAGCAGCTTTCCAAGAGTCGAGCGGTTGTAGAGAAGTTTCTCCACGAAGGAGCCGTTGTTTACGGCATCACTACGGGGTTTGGCAAATTTAAGGATGTCGTGATCAAGAAGGAGGACGCCTCGCAGCTGCAGCGCAACCTTCTTCTCAGCCACGCGGCGGGCGTCGGACCTTCATTCGACGAACCGACCGTCCGAGCCATCATGCTTTTGAGAGCCAACGCACTCGCCAAAGGCTATTCCGGCATTCGAATCGAAGTCGTCGACCTGCTCCTGGACATGCTCAATCGCGGCGTACACCCTATTGTTCCCGAAAAGGGCTCCCTGGGAGCATCCGGAGACCTAGCACCACTCTCGCATTTGGCGCTTGTGCTCATAGGAGAAGGCGAAGCCGTATTCGAAGGAAAGCGCATGCCCGGCGCCGAGGCGCTCAAAAAGGCCAAATTAACCGCCATCGAACTTTCCGCAAAAGAAGGTCTGGCATTGGTCAACGGCACCCAGATGATGTCCGCGGTCGGCACGCTTACCCTTCTACAAGCTGAAAAACTCGCGAAAGTCGCCGACATAATCGGCGCCATGTCACTGGAAGCTCACCTGGGCTCCGAAAAACCTTTCGCTGACGTGATCCAGCAGGTTCGCCCGCACCGCGGTCAAGCAAAATCAGCAGCAAACTTGCGCCGCCTGCTCGCGGAAAGTGAACTAATAAAGAGTCATACCGGCTGCACCCGAGTTCAAGACGCTTACTCGCTGCGCTGCATGCCGCAAGTACATGGCGCTTCGCGACAGGCATTCGAGCATGTGCGCCAGGTTCTGGAAATAGAAATCAACTCGGCCACCGACAATCCACTCGTCTTCGACGGCTATGCTCTGTCAGGTGGAAACTTCCATGGACAGCCGCTTGCACTGGCGATGGATTATATGGCAATTGCCATCGCCGAGCTGGCCAATATCTCAGAACGCCGCGTCGAGCGTTTGCTCAACCCGGCCCTTTCCGATGGTCTTCCGCCATTCCTGACCCACAGGGGCGGTCTCAATTCCGGCTTGATGATCTCGCAATACACAGCAGCCGCGCTCGTTTCGGAAAATAAGATTCTGGCTCACCCGGCAAGCGTGGATTCGATAACCACCAACGCCAATCAGGAAGATCATGTTTCCATGGGCTCCATTGCAGCGCGCAAAGCTCGCACGATCTTGGAGAACGTGAGAAAGGCTCTGGCCATCGAACTGGTATGCGCTTGCCAGGGAATCGATTTCCGCATCGGCAATTGCGGCGACGCCATCACTCACGAGACTTGCGACCAGCAGTCCATTGGGTTGGCGCCTGGTCGAGGCGTTGATGCCGCGTACAAATTGGTCCGCAACTCGATTCCACATATGGATGAAGACAGAGAAGTTCATATAGACATAGATAAAGCGGAGCATCTAATCGAAAGCAACGCATTGCTGGAAAAGGTGGAATCAGTACTGGGTCCATTGGACTGACAAGAAATCTTGTAAAATAACTTTCCTTGGGCGATTAGCGCAGTGGTAGCGCAGCACGATCACACCGTGAAGGTCGGGGGTTCAAATCCCTCATCGCCCAAGGCTTTCCCGACTTCGCAGCCACCCGTAAGTGCGGATTAAGTGCAAATCAATCCAAACGACCGATTTAGCTCTTGAAGGTCCGATGTGAAATGTGACTCTCTTCGCTTGCAGTTAATACATTTGAAAGCCGCACGGTGAATGGGTCCGTTAGTGTCATCCATAAGGCAAACCGATTGATGACACTGTATGTAATACCAAACCAAAAAAGTTCGGAGTCCCACCTTTCTTGCCCCCCCACTAGCACCCCGAAGGGGTACGGGTCGAGCGAGGGGGAGGGTGAATACACCGCAAAGCCCAAAATACCCCACCCTGTTGACAACGACAATGCGGCTCAAAACTCGAAAACCTAGAAGATCCGATTTCGCTGACGCACTTGAAGCGCTCTCAACAGTGGTGCGAAAGTGGAGCGAGGAAAACGCACCACGCGCCAAGGTTTCTAAAGGTCGCATCTCACAAATAACCCCGAGAGACATCGAAATTTCGTTCTGGGTCGAAATTGGCGCAAGAACAGGCACAATTTTTCTGAAGGGGCCTCAAGAGGATTTCAAATCGGCATTGGTTTCACAACACTATCTAAAGCAACTGATCGAGAAGTTTGATTTCCAGCTTGGACGAGCGCATGCGCATCAGCACTATATTGACCACTATAAGACTCTTGCTGAGTACCAATTCCGAACTGGCAGAGAAGAATTCGTTCCAGGACAGACGCCCAATTTGTGCCGCTTCTGCGAGAAAGGCTACCCAGACGTTACGTTCAAAAGACGGGCGCATGCAGTGGCAGAGATGTTCGGGAACAGAACATTGCTTACAAAAGTGGAATGTGATGATTGCAACAGTTATTTTGGTAACACCATCGAACATGATCTCGCAAACCATACGCACGCAGCGCGAACTTCTTCACATACGAAAGGAAAGCGAGGCGCAATTCCACGAGATGAAGGCGACGGCTGGTCTATTGAAGTCATTGACGGAGTTACCGTGATCACAATGGACGAAGAGTCCGAGATTTGGTCTCTTTCCGAAGACGAGAAAACTGCCACTTCTGTTATTCCAGGCAAAGAGCTGACTCCAATTGGAGCGTTGAAGGCGCTTACAAAGTTTGCGCTCTGCCTCATGGATGATAAAGAGTTTGCATACTACAAAGATGTTGCTAGATGGGTTCGGCAGTCAGATCACACAATTTCCATAGACGGGATTTGTCCCATCGTGTTCGAGTCGTTCTTTCAGGAATCACACCGTACAGGATGCGCAACACTGCTTCAGCGCAAGAGTTCCAACCTCCAGCTTCCGTACATGTCCTTTGGTTTGATTTTTGGGAATCACTACTACCAATCCTTCCTTCCAGCAATTCCCGACTTCCAAGCGAAAAAGGTTCAGCTAATGCCAAATAGCTTGGTTGGTCCGTTTCAGCCAAAAAACATATGCGCGATCAACCTGGGTGAAACAAAGCGAAGGCTCATGCCACCAACAACAATGCAAGCAGAGATTACTGGGGAAATAAAACGTGACAATCAACGCACCACAGAGAGCGCAGATAACGAAAAAGAGAATGGCGTTAAAGCTGGCTCCACTGACGGCGTAGTGTAGGACCGCGCGTGCTCTTAAATACTTCTATTGCAACCTCATCAACGTCAATGATTTCTGAATAATCGCGGTTTTGCCCTTTGATCCCCTTCTGGGAGAGCTGAGACAGTAACCCTTTGGCAGTTTGCAATCTGGCGGCATGAAGGATTACAGCGTCATCAAAACTGCTGGCGTCAGCCAATTTTACCTGCTTATGCAGGCAGCTCAAATAGTGACGAAAGGAGGCTTGCTCAGTGATGCCGACAGATACTCCCCTTGCATCTTGGAACAGTGTTGCAACATATTGATCATCATAAATTGCATCGGGGGCCATGATGCTCAAAACATTTAGTTTCGATGCCGAGCCCAAGAAATGAATCTTGTATTCGGAAAGTGCTTGCGGGCAGTAATACCAGGTGGACCGTTGGCGAACTTCTTCGTCGTAAGCCTGCCAAAACTTCTCGCCGGAGAAGAACCGAACATTCATCCAGGTGCCTGAGCATATTGCGTTTGCCTTAGCAAGCGCAGCGGTTAGCATTTGCTGATTGCAATAGCCAACAATTACCTTACTACCGCTCATTCGTAGTCCCGCAATTAAATCAAGTACGTTCGCAACCCATACAGAGTCATCAACGAAATAAGTTCCTTTTGGGTGCTCGCAAACAAGATAATAGCCTGGAGCTTTCCATTCGTTCGCAGATTCTATTAGTTCCGCAACCTGCTGATCATCGCGCAAGCAATCTGAAGACAGAGCAATTGTGGAATAGAGATCCAACTTACTGTCTAGAGACCTCGCCTCTTCCAATATGAGCCTTTGAATTTCTAACCAATCATCGTCGATCCGCTCGGCAAGGATTCCAGGCAATATAAAGTCTCTACAGCCAAGGTGGATGTTCTGTTCATGCAGCTTAGCAATCAATTGGGCCAAGGCAGGGCTTTGGAAAAAGGCCCCCGTCTGATAGTTCGCAGGCCAATAGTCATGCGAGCATAAACGCGAATGATCTGCATGCGGCATGTAAAACTGCGGATCAAG
>JAIETE010000003.1 GCA_019745505.1 Candidatus Obscuribacterales bacterium
GCTCAAATGGAATCTGGACGATGATACCTTCGAGCACGGTCAATGGCTCAACGGCAGAATATACGAGAGACGCGCGGACCTATCACCTGCCGGAAAACTGGTAATTTACTTTGCTGCAAAATACAAGGGTCCGATGACGAGCTGGACTGCCGTCTCGAAACCACCCTATTTAACGGCCATTGCGCTTTGGGAGGGGATGGGCGCATGGGGAGGTGGCGGACTGTTCGAGAATGAGAATCGAATACAGCTCAATCACGCAGCAAACAGAATGAAAATGATTGATACATTCAAGCTGCCCAGTCACATCAGCGTCGTACCCTGCGGAGAGAGCTCAGGAAGCGGCGAGGATAGTCCGATTGTGGATATGCGCATGCAACGCGACGGTTGGCGGCAAATTCAATTCGGAGAAGAGGTTTACGAGTTCGATATTTATGGACAGCAAAACAATGCTGTCGAACTCGAAGCAATGCAATTGCAGTTTGGATTTCTTGAAGGCGCCAAGATATGGGCGGATAAATTCTTCAAAGAAAAAGCAGAGGCCAGAGCACGAAAAAAAGAAGAGCTCAAGCACAAGAAGTACGACATGTTCATGACGCTCGAACCGCCCGATATACACGTAAAAGACAAAGGCGAGTATGTTCTGGAGATGACCACATTCGGCTTTCACGAAACCAATGGCCCGCCCTGGGTGCAAGAGTATCGAGTGCTTACGAAAGAAGGCGACGAAATCGTCAACCTCGGAAAAACTGACTGGGCAGATTGGGACCACAACGGAGATTTGCTCTATACGCAAAACGGCGTCATCTTCCGAGCCAAGAAAGACGATCTGAAAAATTCTCTTCGTCTAATCGATCTGACCGGTTCCAAATTCGAACCGATTTCCGCACCTGAAGAGTTTCGCAATTGGTAGCGCCACGGATCAATGAAGAGCAGGATCTGAGCCACTGTAACGGCAGGGAATGGTAATAGAAAAACTGCAACCGCCATTAGGCATGTTGCGAACTGCGACCAGACCGGAATGCGATTCCGCAATCATCTTACAAATCGCGAGCCCCAAACCATAGCCTTTACCTCTGGTTTTCGAATCAGGAGTTTGAAAATAACGCTCGAATACTTTTGTCAGCATCTCCACAGGCAAACCCGGACCCTGGTCAATTACTTCAATTGTTATGGACTCCGACTGAGAGGTGCAGCCAATAGTAACAGCCGAAGACGCAGGGGAATGATTGATCGCATTGGTCACATAGTTGATCAAGACCTGGGTGATTTTCTCACGATCGGCTTGTATAACCACGCTTTCACACTGATTCTGCAGACTTACTTTCCTTGTATCCGCCAGTGCAGAGAGGGTATCGACGGCTTCGGCAGCGACGTCCTTCACATTGAATTCGGAGAGCTTCAGTTCAATCTTGCCGGCCTCGAGGCTCTGAGCTGAGAGCAATGTGTCTATTAGAGACAGAATTCTTGCAGTATTCTCCTGAGTCAAATGGATGTGCCGTTTTGCAGTTGGCGAAAACGTCTCGACCCGGCTTCGATCAAACTTTGAAAGAGCCTTTCTCACCTGGTTGAGCGGTCGCCTCAAGTCTTCTGCAACGGCGCTCATCAGCGCTGCGCGTTGATTGAAACTCAGCTCGAGCAACTCGTCGGCTCGGTGCAACACAAAATCCAAATACCAGATTTCGTCGCTGCCCTGAAGCGGCTTCTCCAATGATTGGCGGTGCGGCAAACGGCCGGCATTATCTCTCACGATCTTCAATCGAGTATTCACAGATTTTGAAAACAAGAAGACAGAAGCAAAACTCACAAGTATGCAAAGTAAGATGCCAGCACCCAGGAGCTTCTCCATATACTCCTGTAAGACTCTTTCGGTATTTACCAGATTATTGAGTGCTCGTGTCTGCTCGCAAGACATGTTCCATAAGCACTCTTGCTTGGTGATTGCAAAGCGCATCAGACGCCGCCCTTGCACAATAAGCGGCAAACCGGGTGCATCGGAAAAGGCCAGCTTGCCTGCAACAGGCTGGTCGAAATGCTTAGCTTCTTTAAGACGGAGCGATTGTAATGCATCAAGGTTGCGCCGCAATACGGCAAGCGAAGAGGAATGAGAATCAAGCAAAGACCGTGCTTCTGTGCCGGCATCAATTTCGTCTCGACGCAAAAGTTGAGCCCGGTTCAGATCCTCAATCTTTCCGTACATCAAATAGTTGGTCAAAAACCCATAAGAGCCCATGCCGAACGCGATCATCCTGTTTACGCGAACAGCAATCAACGTCTCCTGCAATTCCTCTTTCAAAACCTTTTCCTCGTCCATACTGGTATAAACGACAAGGAAGAATAATAGAGAAGCCAGAAGAATCGGCAAAGAGAAGAGGATCAGTCCGAGCTTCATGACGCGAGGTCTAAAACGCTGATTCGCTTCTTTGTCGGACTCGCAAGGTGAATCCAATTCGATTCGTGTCAGCCTGGATAATTCCTGCACGCTAGCCGATGGGGCAACGGAGAGGCTTCCGTCAAGCTGCGTCAACTCTCCCTGAGTGAGTCTCTCAAAATTCAAGATATCCTTTGCTCTGACGACGAGCAAATCGATTTGTTCTGATGCTTCAGATATAGCTGCGGCATCGTCGAGATTCAGCTTCTCTCCTTCACTGTTCTCTACCATGGCCAATGAAAGATTCATCGATGCAAGGGGAGAACACATATCATGAGCAACGATCGACAAGAGGCTCTTATAATGTTGCTGAGCTTTTTGAAGTTTTTCGAGAACGACTTGAAAAACTTCGTTCAGTTCGAAAATCTCATCGCTTCCATTCACAGGCTCGAGCGGCGATTGACGCTTCGCCAGTCTCGAAGCATTTAGAACGAGCATTCTAAGCCTGATGATTATCTTCCGGTTGAAGAGATACATGAGCAAGATTGCAAGGATGAAATTGCAGATCAAACCAGCAATGGAAATTGAAATGATCATTTCAGTTGCCTGAATCGAACGGTTTATAGCCCGCTCTAGTTCTTCCAACTGAACCGATGCAGCACGTTGATACTGATCAAATCGCCGGTAGGCATCGAAGGAAAGATGCCTGAGCTTCTTCATTCGAAGTCTGGCATCATCGTCAAAACTAAATGACGGCATCGACAAAGTATCGGCAAAGTGCGCCTCCACTTGTTCTGTAAACTTGTCCCACACCGATTTCTTGCTCGGATACTTCTCTGCAAATACTTTCAGCTTGCTGAGCTCTTGCTCGGCGACCTGCTTGAAGCGCAGTGATTTTTCTCTATCCTCGGGCTTGTCGGTTGACAGAAAGAGGAAGTGAAATCCGCCGGCAAGAAATACAGCAGAAGCAATTTCGTTGATGCCAATTGAAGCAAATGCCTCTCTTCGCACGGATTCAAGCGAGTTTGCTTCAGCTTTTCCAAAGTTGTACAGAGCTGTAAGGACACAAAGCTGAGGAAAAAGTGTCAGCAGAACAAGGAGCAAAGCCTTGAAAAAGATTGGAAATGTGAACTTTGCTAGGCGCAAAATGAAGATATTCCCACTAGGTTTGCTGAGCGGAGCCTTCAAGAATGTATCCGGACTTGGCCGCTGTCTTGATGACGCAGTCTTTTCCTTCCGGTGTAATTTTGCGTCTCAAATTGTGCATGATCGTCCGGACAGAATCTTCAGATGATTCATTCTCGGACGGCCATATCGACTTGAGAAGAGCCTTGCTGCTGAAATGTCGATTGGGGTTGCGCAAAAGAAACTCCAAAATAGCAAACTCTTTTGGTGCAAGCGTGATTTTTCTGCCATCAACAATAACTGTTTTACTTTCGATTTCAACAGTCAAATAGCCGAAACAAACAACAGATGACAAAAGTCCGCTGGGTCTGCGCAAGAGACTTCTAACTCGGGCGACAAGCTCGCGAAAATGAAATGGCTTGAGCAAATAATCATCCGCCCCGGCATTCAAGCCGGTTTCTATAAAATCGACATCGCCCATGGCGGTAAGAAAGAGAATCGGTTGTTTGAAATTCCGCCGCCTCAAGCGGCGACAAACTTCAAGTCCGTCGATTCCTGGCAATTGCCAGTCCAGGATGACCAGCTCGAAATCAAAACACTCGAGCAACTGCAATCCGTCCTCGCCTGTCGATGCGTGCTCTATCGTATTACCTTCGGTGGAAAGGAAATCACAGATACTCAGAGCTAAGTTTTTATCGTCTTCGACTAGGAGAATTTTGGCCATCTGCGTGCGAACCCTATGATTCCGACACACATTCTACAGCCTGGCAAAGAGCGGAAATACCGAGATATTTCCGCTCAAAACAGGTGCCTGTCTCTCAACTAAAGCGGCGGGATGTCAATAAAGTCGGGTTCGCTTGACTGAGATCTATTTTGCTGGTTGGGAGCTGCCATCCCTTCCCTGTCTCTATTTACTTCATCCATCATATGGCTCGAGCCGTCCTGCTCCTTCTGGCGCTGGTCGAGAGCTTCTCCGCCCTTAAACCAGGGGCTCCAGGTTCCGTCGTCGTTGCGGCCTCTTGCAATTATTGCCATATCGTCTGCTCCTATTCTTTAGAAACGTTGGACCGGAAAGAAAACTGCCGGTTATCGCTTGAGCCAGCGCGTCCCTTCCGACAAATCCAGACTATGCGACGATGCCTTAACGCAACATAAACAAACCGGGGCAGATGAAGACAATAGCGCCTGCCATCTGCTCAGCTTCCACAGAAGCGACCTAAGGCGATGCCTGAACGGCAAGAGATTTTTCCACGTGATGTCCCAGCGTATTAAACAGCTTGTCTTCTCTCATTTCAGCTTCGATCGTCTCGGCAAGCCTTCCTTCCATCAGTTTGCAAACATCTTCAAAGAAAGCGGATGCGGACTCCATATCTATAACTTTGGCGTTGAAATTGAAAGAAACAGTCATCGTGGGTATGACGCAGACTAAACCATCAACGGCCATCGGTCTGTCTTCGATTGTTCCGATTCCGAACGTCGAAGTGCAGATGCAGGGACTGAGAACCGATTTCACATTGTACTTGCCGAGCGTCGTCAGTCCGAATGTTGCTTTCTGGCATTTGACTCTCATTGACGGCATTATCGCGGCAATCCCCAGAATAACTCTGCGCAATGGATATGGTAGCCCGGCATAGACATTTTGAAGCGCCAACGGTGCCAGCTGCGATACTTCGGTACGCGCGTACCGGACTAACTCTTCTGCAATCTCAGACAAGGACTTCTGATCGGGCGATTCTATTTCTCCAAAGAAAACAGTATCGTTTCCGTTTTCCTGGCGTTCAATAGTAAAACCGCCAACGACATTCTCATAAGTAACCATTCGCCCAAACGGCAAAATGTCCGAACGGCTCGCAGGGTGACGCCTCTGGGCTACAGCGATTGCCTTCATCAGAATGGCGGTTACAGTAATTTTGATACCGCGGGCTCGCAGTTTCGCCTTCACCTCATTCGCCCAACGCATGTCGATATCGCGAATCAAATAGATGGGCACTGCAGCGGGCGCAATCATGGTCAAAAGGTCGACGACGGTTTTTCGACCCCTGGCGAGATTTCCACAAGTAAATTTTTCCAATTTCTTTCGCCTCAAAACGCAGCTCCTACGATGACCTGCATTTCCAATGAAGGCGCATGACCGGATTGACCAGCTATGACCAGCCACCATAGCACAGGGTTCCCAAGAGAATCTTAGATTAACTTAGCTAATCCGATTACTCAGTCACCAACTGGAGAGGCAAAACAACAAATGTGTAGTTTTAACGCGCAGTCTCCCTTGAAATCGAAACTGACAGCAAAAGATGAAGCCTTCATTCGCACAGCTCTATCCTGAGTTCTTCAAAAGCTCTTTCTTTGTTGAAAACCAACGAAAAGGCGACTCTTCTTCAAAAACATAGAAGTCTCCTTGAGTTTGCCCACAAATAAAGCACGTATTGGCCCAGTGCTGGTCACCAGTCACGTGGGAAATTCTCAGCTTAAGAGTAGATGGCACCGGCTGTGGTGGCAAGCGTTTGTCCCACTTCTTATGATGAGGCCAATCCAAAACAAATATTCGATTTGAGCAACTCCAGCAATCATGCAACCTTATCGAATAACTTCGGTCGAGAGGAACTACACCGGCCGACTTGGCCAATGACTTTATTTGCTCTGCCTCGCTCAATCTTCTGATATCAAAAGGCGGTTTTTCTGCCGCAATCAAGCGAAGGTGGTTTCTAACGACAAGTTTCGGCTTAACCGCCGATTTTGTCGACTGCAGGTACGAAAGCAATTGCTTTAAGGCAAGCACCCTCACATGGCCAATTTCCGCAGATGGAATTTGCACGTCAGCCCGAGTGAAAACCAAAATCGTAGTGACATAAGGCAACTTGCGCGCCGTTCTTATCAACACGGCTTGTTGCTTTACCTTCGACAAAAAATCCTTCTCGAATGGTTTTTGCCTTCCGGCGACGCGGCGAAACAATCTTACGCCGTCGAAGAGAACCGTTCCGGTATGCGCTTTGGCATCAATCAAGAAAATGTCGTTCTCGGGCGATGTGAGTAGGAAGTCGACGTCGCCGCCGCCCTCGAGCAGCACGTTTCTCTCGATCTTCCACGATTGAGGGAGTTTGCTAAGAGTTGCCGCCACATCGTCTTCACCAATCGCACCGACCATAGCTGCAGCGGCGGACTGCGAAAAATGTTTTCCGGTCAGATAGAGTATTCTGGCGCCGATCAGCAAGACAATCACAAGCTCGAGGGGGCGCCTGGATAACAAAGCGAGTGGACAAAACGCCACCATCATGAAAGCCACGAATGAGTAAAGCCTAGAAAGTGAATGCCAGCGGGCTGACAGCGTAGCCGGACCTTGCCAATCGTTCATCGAGTTTCCTCAGAGGCGAAATTCATAACATCGATTCTAGATTCGCAGGCAGGTCGTTTCACTGTTGAATTGCGCAGTCCTGCTCAGCCGCTGCCCGAAGAAGTTTAATTGCGCTCTTCGTGATTCCCGTCTGGCTAAGAGACTGAAAGGGTGAGACTCTATGACTTGACCAAACTGCAGTAACGTCGGCGCAAAGATTATTTAGACCTCTTCCTCTCCGGTTCTAAAAATGACGACAAAAACTCACTCTGACGCAGGTGACTCTTCTGTTTCGGCTCGCGATCACGCCGCCACTGCAGAATCCGGGCTCGCAAACGCCAGGCTTTCGGATATCAAAGTCTTAAACGGCGAAAAGAGCCCGACATACGTACAAAACGACGGCTTCAAGATAATGGTTGCGGACAATTCCTCCGCTCAACAGACTCATGCACAACGACTACAGGAATTCATCGACGGTTTCGGTCATCTGGGCAAACTATATGGCGATTCCGTCAGCGACCCGAACCGCTTTGCCAAATTCCAGGAACGCATGCAGAATGTTTATCGCTTTGATCCCGAAGCTTTCAAGGAAATGGGAAGGATCGGCGACAGCCTTCTGGCGAACCCTCCGGCATCACCCGAACAAGTCGGTAAGAAACTGGGCGATATTTTGAGCGATTCGATGAAGCGAAAAGGCGGAAACATAGACTTGTCTCAAGCTGATTGGGTGAATATGCAAGGGGCGATGGCAGGCGTGATGATCGCTGCCGGCTCGACATTCAAGCAAAACAAAGCAGAGCAAAACATTGCCATGGTTGATGCGATGGACGGTCAACTGCGCCAAAATAAGGTCCCATACGTCCATGCAATCATATGGGGCGACACCAGAGAGCCGGGCATAGCAATTGTTCCGCCCAGTGTGAAACTGACCAGAGAGCAACGCCATAACTACCAGTGACGGGTCCGGTGGCGTAAACCCTAGAAGGATGAAATGAAGTCCTTCAATTCGTCCGGAGTTTCGTCATCTTTAACCTTATCGGCTTTATAGTTCCAGGCGGCTTTATCCGTCTTGATCTCGCCGGCAGGGCATTGTTCGTCACCTATATCTCCTGCCTGAGTCACTTCTTTGAGTCGCTCGTGGTCGGACTCCTTACGGTTATCAGCTCTGTCCATGTTTTTCTTACCGGTCATAATAATCTCCTTTGCGATGCGCCATAGGCTGCATTCAGGCAGAGTGACCGGCATGAAAGTCGGCAGGTTCCCGCACGACTGACGGGGCTTAAGGTTCCTGACAAAACGGACACGTCAAAGAAAATACACGACCCGGCTTTTAGGCTGAGGCAGCCTTGGAAGGCTTGAGCGGCATTTCGCGAAACAAGTATTTGAGACCGGGAAGCGGCAGCTCATGCTTCATCTCGCCAACGACTTTCAGTCCGACCCTCTCATAGAGCGGCTGCGCAGCGGCTTCTCCTCTATATGTGCTGGTGTAGAGGCGTAGATAATCGACGTTTGACTTTTTTGCTTCTTCTATCGAGAAGTCGAGCAACCTTTGTCCTATTCCCTTGCCTCGGTACGCCGGTCTGACGCTCATCCAGCCCAACCAGAGAGCCTCGCCCCGGTCTTTTGCCGTTTCATATAGTCCCGTGGTTCCTAAGACTCGATTTTCTTTGTCCACAGCCAGAAAATAGCGAGCATTCATCTCCTTTTGTCCGGCATGCATTTTGGTCGCCATCGGCGTAAGCGCAGATTTGAAATCGACGGCAGGATTGAGAAAACCCATACCGTATCTGAATCCATCCTTGCCTGCTTCAATAGCGGCGGGGAGACTTTCAGCAGTCATCGGCACTATGCGGACGTCTTCAGGATTTAATGTCTTTGCCGCGGCAGCCAGCGCCCTCTGTGTAATCGCATATGGAATATACCTTGATGCTGCATAGGCGCCGGCACCGAAAACTCCCACCGTGACGGCAGATGCGACCGGATGTCGATCGACGAAATCGTAGGCATCTTGAAAAAAACTGTGGGACGCTCGCGAATCGGAGGGTCTATCCGCTCCGGCTTCCAATGCGTCGCCAACCCGACCGTTCATGGTGGGACCTCGCGAAAGGGCTCGGTTGTGGAGGAAGCTCTCCTCATATTAGGGGCAACCGAAGCGGGCGTGAATGGGGGAATCACCATGCGCGCAATCGCCCACAGGCTGGCACTCTCCAAAGAATCGGAGATTATTTGCTGCGCTGAGGCGCGGGAGGCTTTTCAGCACCTTTATCGGCAACATCAAAGGCGGTCTGCAAAAGCATCGAGAGTAAATACATGGCGACAAAGCCAACCACAAAATAGGCGACGGTGATCCACTTGTTTTTTGCCTTTGCTCGATCGTGTGAAAGAGTTCTGCGCTCGACGCTGACGCCCTTTGTCATTTTCTTCAGGTCGGAAATGACTTCATCCATCGTTGCATAACGATCCGCGGGCTCTTTTTCCATTGCTCTGAAAATCACGCCAGTAAGGTCATCAGAAACCTTTACCTGGTGCGGAAATTCAGGAGGCGGGTTGTTGACGTGCTTGTACATCACGTCCATGTAATTATCACCTTCAAAAGGCGGACAACCAGCCATCGTGAAGTACATCAGGCACCCTAGAGAATAGACGTCGGTAGCACCGTCCAGCTTCATTCCTTTGATCTGCTGAGGACTCATATAGAGCGGTGTTCCGATTACCATGCCGTCCATCGTCAATCCGTCTTTGGGAGCCGGTGCGCTTTCATCATGTATGACTTTGGCAATACCGAAGTCGACGATGCGCACATCGTTTTGCTCCTCATTGTCGCCCTTGCAGAGCACGACGTGTTCCGGTTTCAAGTCTCGATGAATAACCTTCATCTTATGAGCATTGCCAATCGCACTGGCAATTTGAAGGAAGATAGCGATAGCTTCCCGCTCTTTGAGCGGACCTCGCGTTTCCACCCATTCATGAAGAGTAATACCATCGAGCCAATCCATTACCAGGTAAGGCATTCCGCTTTTCGTAATGCCAAAATCCCTCACCTGGCAGATACCGGGGTGCTTGAGCGCGCTGGCCGCTTTCGCTTCAGTAATGAATCGCTGACGCATATCCTCATCGGCGGCATATTTCGGAAGCAAGATCTTGATAGCGAAATCAGCATTCGTATAGCGGTTGCGCGCCCTGTAGATCGCCCCCATTCCTCCCTGGCGCACTTTCATCAGCAGTTCGTACTGCTCCGGCAATTCCTCCAAGAGAGGATCGAATTGCGTTTCGGCTATGGCTTTGTCCCACTGTTCTTTTGTAGATTCAGTCATAGTCTCCTACTTATTCGCATCTTTCGACTCAGAAGGGGCAGCCTCGGTTGCGCCCTTGGACTGGTCCGCAGGGGAAGCCGCCTCAGGTGAGGAAGGGCTGGCTCCTGGAGTCGATGGAGCGGACGACCCGGCGCTGGATTCAGAAACGATTTTGCCATCCTCATTCATGACCGGCCATTCAGCCGTTGGAGGGGGCAGCAATTCACCGGGCGGAAGAGCCGGGGCAGCTTCGGCAGCAGGAGCTGCCGGACTCGGAGCACTGGAGTCGGAAACTGCCGCTGCTGCGGTCGACGCAGCCTGCTGAGCCGGAGCATCGTCACTTGCAACTGGCGAGTCGGCAGCAGTCTGATTGGGCACGGGCACAGCAGTTGAGGCGGTGTTAGTCTCGGGCGGCGCTGCAGACGAAACTGATGTTTCCGGATAAGGCACCGCCGCTGGTGCGGCAGGCTGGTCGGGATTTTGGACAGGGACTGTCTGCGCGGGCGACTGCAGGGCAGTTGCGGCAGCGGGCGCATCAGTGCCTTGCGATGCCAATTCCGCATCGACAACATCCGCTTCTGCATTCTTATTCAGTTTTCTCAAGACTTCACCATAGACTCGCAATGTTGTCGAATAAGTCTTTGGCGGAATACTGCGGTCACGTCGTACAGTATCGACGGACTGCTTAAGCACACCTTCGGCATTCGCCAGATCGCCTTTATCGATGAACAGTCCGGAAAGGTCGACTTGAGCCTGGACAGCGGCAGTCGGATTCTGACTCCTGGCATTATTGGCGAAGGCTACAACTGTTTTTTGATAACCGATAGCTTCATCCAATTTGTGCTGATTCTTCGCGACATTCGCCAGTCGGGACAGAACAGGTGCACTCTTCGGACTGCCGGGACCGTCCCGTTTGGCAATCATTTTTAGAGCGTCCTGGAAATATTGCTCGGCCGACGACCACTGCTTCTTCGCTTGCAGTTGTATGCCGGTGGCGACGTACTGCTCGATTACTTTCGTCTGAGCAATCATGACCTGCTGTGCCTGAATAATAGATTCGGCTGTACGCCGCACCACTTTTCCATGACCAAGGCTGGCAGCAGTGCCGGCGCCCATCCCTGCGCCGAGACCTCTGACAAAAGTTCCTTCCATAATTCCCTGAGATTGTGCCGGAGAAATGCAGGCAATAGACACCAGCAGCAGCGCCAAAGTGCGAGCCTTTTGCATAGGTAATATTTCCTAGTAAGAAGAAGGGGTTTGAAGAATATTCGGGGAAGATTTGGTAGCTATTCCATACCCAAAATCCCGCGGTAGCTAACCGGACGAAATCTTACAGATATGTAATCAAGCGTGCAGAATGACGGCTATTGACTGTCTAAGTATCGTGCCCTTGGAGCAGCGGCGTGTGCATTCAGTCCTTCCAGGTTGGCGAAAGCTTCTGTTTCTTGATGCAATTCATTCGCATGAGAGCGAACTCGGATCCAGGTCTGTGCACGAAGGAATGTAAGAGGACTGAGTGCGCCGGCAAAGCGAGCCGATCTGTTGGTGGGCAACGTGTGATTGGGACCGGCCACATAGTCTCCATTTGGAACGGTGGCGTTGTAACCAATGAACAGAGCTCCGTAATTGACCAGATGCGGTTGCAGATCTTCAGGCTTGGCGACATGCAATTGCAAGTGCTCCGGCGCAATATTGTTGGCGGCAGCAATGCAGGCGACGATATCAGGAAGCACGAGTATCACGCTCTTGCTTAAACTCTCGTCGATGAAATCAGGCAAGGCAATCTCAGAGCGCACTTTCGGCAGCTCGGCTAGAACCTGAGTAGCGATAGACTCGTCGTCGGTGAGAAGAAATGCCCGTGCGTCAGGATCGTGCTCAGCCTGGGATAGCAAGTCGAGCGCCAGCCAATAAGGATTGCTTCCGTGGTCGGCGATGATGCAGATTTCGCTGGGACCGGCAAGCATATCGATGCCGATGCGACCCTGGAGTTGGCGCTTGGCTTCAGTCACATAGGCGTTGCCCGGGCCGACAATCATGTCGGCGGCTTTCACTGTTTTTGTGCCGAAAGTAGCAGCAGCCACGGCCTGGGCTCCACCGATCTGGTGAAACTCAGTGACACCAGCGACGGTGCCGGCATAGAGAATCTCGTCCGTGAGATTCGGGGAGAGAATAAATACTTCCGAAACGCCTGCCACCTTAGCAGTGATTGCCGTCATGAGGGCCGTAGATGTGAGAGGAAATCTGCCGGAAGGGACATAGCAAGCGACCCGACCAACCGGACGGAAATTCAATCCTGTATCGAAGCGTTCATACGAAACATGAATTGGTCTTATGGCGGCAAGAGTCGCTTCTGCAAACGCTTTGATCCGCGCTGCCGCCAAATCGATCGTCTTTACGGTGTCGTCCGGAAGATTGGCGGCCAGGGCGTCAATACCTTCCTGTTCCATAAAAAGCGGCGGCGACGCCGTGTCGCCGAAACGAGCTGCCAATTGTGCAATCGCTGCATCACCATCGCGTCTTACATGATTGATAATCTGTTCGACTTCCTGGGCAACGCTCAGTGCACCAAACGAACCGCTGTGCTTGTTGCCGGCCAGAGGTGGACCACCGCCGGAAGAGCTGGTCAATGGCGGAGGAGCCGGAATCGATTCGCTATCGGTCCCTGCGCCGGCAGCCATTTTCTTCAACCAGGCAATGGCGTCAGCACCCTTGTAAAGCGGAATCATTTGTGGCGTCCCCCAAGCTCAAGCTCGATTTCTTTCCAATCAAGACCTTCATCAACAGCCATTATGCTCACGAAATAGAGCAAGTCGGCAATCTCCCAACGAAGGTTTTCACGAGACTTAAACGATACCACTTCAAAAGCTTCTTCCATAAGCTTTTTGCTCAGTTTTTCTCGGTCTTTGAAGAGTGTCGCAGAGTAGCTGCCCTCAGGCGGGTTGAGCTTGCGGCTGCGCAAGGTTTCGAAGAGATCGTCAATGGCGAATCCGCGATGCGAAGTCGCGTTTCCGAAGCAGCTGAAAGTGCCATTGTGACAGGCGCCTTGCGATTGTTTGACGGTAAACAGTATGGAGTCCCTGTCGCAATCTAGTCTGCAGGAGATCAATTCTTGCACGCTGCCGGATGTCAACCCCTTCTCCCAGAGTTCTTTTCTCGAGCGACTGTAATAGATCCCCTTTCCTTCTTCGAGGGCACGAACAAGAGATTCTTGATTGCCATAAGCGAGCATCAGCACCTTGCCGCTGACATCTTGCACAACTATTGGCACCAGTCCATTGGCATCGAATTTCACGGCACCGACTACGCTCTGAGCAAGATCAATTCGCCCTGTGTATAGCGCCATTCCGACTTGCACGTCCATACCCAGCTTGGAAATCTCGACAATTTCTTCGGTTGCGGCTATGCCACCGGCAACGGTGACAGGACGCTTGAGCTTCTGCTTCGCTTCTTTGACCGCGTCCATATTCATTCCGCCCAATCCGCCTTCGTCTTTGACGAAGGTGGTGAGAAATGCCCCGCAGTATGGAGCCAGTCTCTCCGCGCGCTCCCAGACGGTTTCGTCGGTAGTATTTGTCCAGCCCTTATCGACGACTTTTCCGTCTACATTGTCCAGCGCCACCATCACTCTTTCGCTGGGAAATTCGCTCAAAATTTCCGGCACTGCTTTGGTGCCGAAGATAATTGCCTTGGCACCGGCTTTCAAGTATTCCTTGCCTGTATCGACATCCCGAATACCTCCGCCGACGCGAACATCGGCCACCTTGCAAATCTCTTGAATAAGGGCACGATTGCTTCCCTTGCCTATTGCCGCATCAAGATCTATGACCGCGACCTCGCCGAAGCGATTGAACTCACGAGCCAATTCCAGGGGCGTTCGCTCCGAAGTTACGACCAGGTCTTTGCCCTGCTTCAACTGGACTGCTTTGCCGTTCATGATATCGATACTGGGTACTATCATTTTTCGCCCCTACTTTTTTGGCTTTCCAAAACTAATCTCTTACACTGATACCGGCTTCTCGGACCACTTGTTTTACATCGCCGATACTGTAAATCTTGTCGTGAAAAATGCTGGCAGCCAGAGCCGCATCCGCTCCGGCTTTCTCGAACACTTCGACAAAACTCTGCGGATTGGCCGCGCCTCCCGACGCAATTACCGGAATGGGCAACTTTTGCGAAAAGGCTCTGACCATCTCGATATCAAAGCCGGTTTGCATTCCGTCTCGATTCCACGAGGTGAGAAGAATTTCGCCGGCACCACGACTGACACACTCTTGCGCCCATGCCAGCGCATCCAAACCAAAAGACTCTCTGCCCCCTTTGATGAGGACTTCCCACTCGCCTTCAGAATCCGAATCGCACTCTTTCTTGCGCGCGTCAATGGCAACAACGCAACACTGCGATCCGAATTGACTGGAAACCTCATTGATCAATTCAGGTCTTATGACAGCGGCGGTATTCATCGACACTTTATCGGCACCGGCGTTGAGCAGGTCGGTCACATTGTCTCTCGAGGAAACGCCGCCGCCTACCGTAAAAGGGATGGAAAGATTGTCGGCAACCCGTTCCACAAATTCCAGCATTGCCGCTCGCCCCTCTACCGAAGCAGTAATGTCGAGAAACATCAATTCATCAGCCCCCTGGCTCTCATACATCAAGCCGAGTTCAACCGGGCAGCCCATATCTCTAAGATTGGTAAAGTTGACGCCCTTGACCGTTCTTCCGTCCCTAACATCAAGACAAGGAATGATGCGCTTAGTCAGCATTGTCCGCTCCTTGCGCTGCACACGCCAGGTCAAAGGAATTATTCGCGCATACAGTCTCGATCCAATTTACTAAAAGCGATTGACCGAAGGGTCCGCTTTTTTCCGGGTGAAATTGAAATCCGCAAATGTTGTCACGCTTCACCGCCGCACAGAAGTTTCCAAAATAGTCTGATGAGTAGAGGACGTCGTTGCCATTCTCAGGTTGAGCAACGAATGAATTGACGAAATAAACATAGCCGTCAGGCCAGGCTTTCTTCGCAGAGTCCGAGTCGGCAGAGGCCGAGCCTCTGTTGAACTCAATTCTGTTCCAGCCGATTTGAGGGATTTTTCCACGTTTGAATTTAACGACCCTTCCAGGCAGCAATCCAAGCCCTGCGCTGTCTGACTCTTCGCCCCAGTCAAAGAGAATCTGCATGCCCACGCAAATGCCCAGATAGGGAGTGCCCTGCGCGACAAGACCTCTGACTAATTGATCAAATCCGTCCTTCTGCAAATTCTGCATTACGGCGCCGAAATTACCAACTCCAGGCAAGATGATCGGCCGGCTGCCGTCCGGCGCATTTTGCGGATTTACCAGCTTATAGGGCACCCCGAGCCGCCCCAGACAGCGCCTGACACTGCCTAGATTGCCTCCTGCCACGTCGACTAAATCGACCTCAGTTTTCATCGAGGACTCCCTTGGTGCTTAGATACTCATTGCCGGCAAGCGGCGTGATTGCCTGGCGCAAAGCACGAGCCAGAGCCTTGAAAGAAGCTTCGATGACATGGTGATCGTTGTCGCTCTCAAGCATTTTGATATGCAACGTACTCCGCAAACCATCGACAAACCCCTTGTAGAATTCTCGGAATAGATTCGGGTCAAGGTTGCCGACTGTGAAATTGCCGAATTGCAATTTCCAGGACAAATTTCGGCGCCCGCATATGTCGATGGCAACCAGCACGAGGCTGCCGTCCATCGGGTAGGTAAAACATCCGGCTCGCTCGATTCCTTTGAATCCGCCCAGCGCTTTGAATATAGTTTCACCCAGAACAATCCCCGTATCTTCGATCAAATGATGCGGGTCGACTTCAATGTCGCCGACTGCATCGACAGTCAGACTGAATCGTCCGTGAACGGCAAGCGCCTCGAGCATATGCGACAGGAAGGGCAGGGATGTTTTGATATTGACCTCGCCCGCATTGTCGAGATCTACACTGATGCTAATTTCGGTTTCTTTGGTTTTACGCGAAAGGGATGCACTGCGGCTTTTGGCTTTCAGTCCAGCTTCCGATGATTGACTTTGTACAACGCTCTTCATAGTTGAAACACCTTCTCCAATTCGCTCATTTCGTCGATTATCAATTGGGCTCCAGCTTCTTTCAATGCCTCCGCGCAGGCCGAGGTGGTGATGGCGATGCGGTCGATACCCGCTGCCAGGGCCGCACCCATATCGTCCACAGAATTGCCGACATAGACGCCATACTTCAAATCAAAATCTGCAAGATTGCGATTGAGGTAATCAGGCGATGGCTTCGCCCCCAGACCGGCAATATCATCAAGGCAATAGACACGCTCGAATAGAGGATTCAATCTCTCACCCCAGACAGGATCGTATTCAGCACGTGTTCTGCCGGTGACGATAAAAATCGGAAAACGCTTGGCCATCTTCCTTAGTGCCTCGACTTCCAGAAGAAGCTTTTCAGTCTTCGGCGCCAAACTCAAATAGAGCTTTGTCGCCTCGGGAGAAAATTCGCGCATCGAAACAGTGACGCCACGGCGCTTCAAAAGTTCGATCGAAGCCACCCAATCGTCATTGTAACCGCCCTCTTCTCGCAGTTCTCTGAGCTCATGCTGCTTAAGGGGCTTGCCGGAATAGCGCTCGACCATTTGCGCGACGGTTTCGTCAAAACTCGCGCTTGTATCTACGAGAGTGCCATCGAGGTCAAAGATAATTCCATAGCTCTTTCGAAACTTATCCAGAGTGGCGAGAAACAAATCTTGCTCTGCTTGCGAGCCAATCGAAACACGAATCCTTCCCCACATCGGATCGAATTCCGGCGCCGGAAAAACCTGTCGACTGCGATTGCGCACCAATACTTTCTCTTCTTTGCAAAACTGGCAAAATTTGTCGGCCAGAATTCCCAGCGAAAGCAATATAGAATTGCCGGCTCCATTTATCACCTCGAATGATCTTTCCTCGAGCGCCTCGACAAGGCGAACCTTTCGCTCGTTGACTTCGGCTACGTATGATTTTACGTCGTCACAACGGTCTATCAATTGATTAGCAGTCCAGAGAGCGGCATTGTTGACGCTGAATACAGGCGTCACGATTCGCAAATAATCAATCATCCGCGGTTGACCGAATATACAACCAAGGCGCAATCCGGCCATCGCCCAGGCCTTGGAAAAGGTTCTCAGCACGAGCAAATTGTCGTACTTTTCGATAAGCGGAATGACTGTAGTGTTTGAAAAATCGCCATAAGCTTCATCAATGACGATTAGTGTATTGGGATATTTCTTGCACCACGATTCGATCACGTCAGCGGAAATTTGAGCACCGGTCGGATTTTCAGGTGTAGCGAAAAAGGCTATCTTGGCGCCGGCATCGAGTGCGGTCTCGATGCCGTCGAGATCGAAATTCAGATCAGGCAAAACATCGACATTTACAAGCTTGGCTCCAGCCAGGCGAAGCGAGTGAGGAATAACGGAGAAACAAGGTCTGGAGACGATGCCTGTATCTTCGCCAGGTTCAATGAAGGTATTGCAGACAACCATAATGCCTTCATCGCTGCCATTGGTGAGAATCAGGCTGTCGGATCGAACACCATACATCGCCGCCAGCTTTTCGACGAATTGAGGATATTCAGGATAGCGGCTCGTCCAGTCTTCAGGCATGCCCTGCGGGTAAGACTCTGGATAGCCCTGAGTGTTTTCGCAAAAATCTAGGCGCGCGTAATTTTGCCTGCTGCTGCCAGGAAGATCGTAGAAGGGCAGCTCCAGAACAATTTTCTTCGGCAGCACACCGGTTCTTGTTTTCGAATCCTGGGTGTTCTCGGTATTTGGCAATACTTTCATTGTTTATCCCCTACACAACAATCTTTTCGAGTTTGTATTCGAGAATATCCGTGGCACCAAAGGCGACCAGTTTCGGAATCAATTGAGAACAATCAGCAGACGGCACCGCGACCTTAATTGCATAACCGCTGCCCTTATAGAGCTCCGAAATCGTCGGTGCTTTCATGCAGGGAAGAATGGCCACAAGGCGCTCGAAATTTTCCGTGCTCACATTCATCTCGAGCAACACTTTCTCATTTGCTCTCAAGGCGCTCTTCATGAGCATAACCAGCTCTTCCAGCTTCTGCCGCTTGAGGTCGTCTTCCAGAGCTTTCTTATTGCAGAGAAAACGGGTGCTCGATTTCAGAAGAGTGTCAACGATCACCAGTCGATTTTGGCGAATAGTCTCGCCTGTGGCCGTGTTATCGATGATCATATCGGCGTCTTCGGGGGGCAAAGCTTCTGTTGCACCAAAAGTTTGAACGTAATCGGCATTCAAATTCTTGGACTTTATATACTCGAGAGACAGATTTCTGTACTCGGAAGCGATGACGAGACGTCGCTCCTGGCGCTGGGGGATCGACTCTTTGGCAAGATTCTCGGGCATGGCGGCGACAATTGAAACCGGATCGAAGCCAAGATCCAGAAGCTCCACTACATCAGCCTGGCGCTCTACAATCCAGTCCAGCCCGGAAAAGCCACAGTCGTGACGACCCAGAGCAACCAGATCGGGAATATTCTGAGCCTTGAGGAACTTCGCGACGACACCGGTCTGAGACGTGCGGGGGCGGTACGAACGCCCGCTCTTAGCAAAACTGAGACCGACTCTCTCCAGCAGTGCAACCACCTTTTCTTGAATGCGTCCGGAGGGCAGAACCATTTTCAATGTCCCTGGCTCCAGTTCAGCTCCTGTATCCGGGGTGGTCGCCGGCGTCCTTTCTTTGGTCGGTGCATCAACAGTATTTTTCATTTTCCTGATTCCTAAATGGGCGCGAAGTGTATTTAAAAAGTGCGCTAACAAAAAAACCCGCCTTCCGAGCGGGTCTCAACAGTTTTTGCATCATGCAAAGCTATTCTGTCTTAGGTGAGATTCCGCTCCCGTTTCAAGAATGATGATGGTGATGATGCCCGTGGTTGCGGGCAGCGGTTTCAACAATCACTCTTGGGCTGAGCGGCATAAAGGATTTAGAACATCCTGGACGACAAATTACCCCCTGAGGTTAACAGGACGGGGCGGAACTTGTCGAGAGATTTTTCTGATTTTGTTTACAATTGCCAATGACAAGCCCGGATTGAAAACCTCCAAAACGGCAATTCGCGCCGTATTTCAGAGCCGCATTGTATGATTTGTATCGAAAACGCCTGACGATATTTCTTGGCGTACTTCCATACTTGGCATTGCAGCAACAAAAGGACGGGATGATGAAAGAGCATTTGTTGGTAACAGCAGTCGGTGAAGACAGACCGGGCATCGTTTCGCATCTGGCTGAAGTGATCGCTCGCAACGGCGCCAATATGGAAGACAGCCGCATGACAGTATTGGGCGGCGAATTCGCAGCCATTGCCCTGGTCACTGTACCGCCGGCAAAAGAAGCGGAGCTCATCAAGGATCTCGAGTCTCTCTCCAAAGAGAAGATCCACGTCACCACCAGAAAAACCAAAGCGCCTGATGCCGCGCGTTTCAAAGGCTATACGACCTATCAAATAAGCCTGGAAGGTGCAGATCACGAAGGTATCGTGCACAAAATCTCATCTTATTTGAAGAACCACAATATCAACATCCAATCAATGGAAACAGAATTGGTTCCAGCGCCGGAAACCGGCACTCCATTGTTCTGCATGAATGCAATCGTTTCCGTTCCACCTTCGATAAGCTTCAAGACCTTGAACGAAGAACTTGATGCAATCGGCTCGGAAGAAGCAGTCGACGTGGACGTCGCCGCGTATATCGAATCAGGACAAGAAGTCGGCGTTTAGGTCAGCGATCAGGGCTTGGGAATACTCCGGCCGAACATCTCTATGGTGCTGTCGGAAATCGGTTCTTTCTTCAGGAAGGAAGGATCGAGAATGTACAATTTGCCGTCTTCGAAGCGCATATTCTTCAGATTCCAGTCAATGCGAATACCCGCCTTCTTGAGCATTTCCGCAAATCCCCAGTATTGCCTTCCCAGCTCCTTGAGAGCATCGCCCTGAATCTCGCGCATCATCAACTGGAAGCGCAAACTGTCGCCATCTCCGATTTGTTCCATTCTGAGAGCCGGCTGTCCTTCCGGTGTCTTACCAATTTCAAGAATCTTGGGTGTGCGAATACCGATCGCCTCGAGTTGCTCATACATCGAACGGACATCCTGCATGTTGCGACCTTTGTCATGATAGACCTTGGTCACGCTGCCGTCGAAATTGGTGTAGACCTTACCTTCGTCGCCCGCATCGATATAACCTTCCCTTCGCGTGCGCAGTATGGTCTCGGCAGGCTTTTCGACCGCACCGCGGGCCGCTTCGCGAGCTTCCACCACGCGCAACATCTCTTCTGTCGTGTAGACCCGCGTTCCTTCAGGCAGGACGGGAGCATCGGCTTTAGCAACTTCTTTCGGGAGTCTGACAGTGGTCGGCTCCGGCGCAGCAGCGGGCTTTTCAGCCGCAGGCATTTCTCTTTGCGAGAGGAAACGGGAGTTCGAACGTGCACCGCCCACGCCACCAAGCAAGCCGCCAAAGAGTGCAAAACCTGTCATATCGCCGGCAATTTCAGCAGCGCCTGCAGGCCCTCTGCCGTGTGTTATCGAGTGCAATTCAGCGTGCGCAAAACCTGCCGGCAGCCCGCTTATCGATCCGGCCAGAGCGCCCTTACCGACGCGACTCAAGAGCGGCGTTTCCGCCGTCATGCCGAATGCCTTCATAGAACCGACGCCCTTGCCGGTAACGTTCAAAAGCGAGAAGGTGCCGGCATCGGTCAAACCATTCGCCAGGCGCGTTTGCCAGAATGGTTGCCCGTTTTCCACAGGTGTAAGAACGGTGCCCATGCCCAAACCGGTCAACCCGCCTTCCAATGCCACGCCGCCGTAACCTGTCCCCAACCTGCTGCCCAGAGCGCCCCGCACCAGCGCGCGAGTGCCCAAGAAGGGAACCAGCATTCCCACGGCAGCCCCCGCTTGCTCGGCAAATACTTCGGCGCCTGTGGCGCCTTTCGGGACTTCAACCAGACTTAATTGCGGCAATTCATGCCCTACCAGCTTGCCGGTCAACTGGGTCAAGCCATTTATTGGTCTCTGAATTGCCGAATCAAACGCAGCAGCGCCGAAATCAGCCACCAGCTCTGAGGTAGTCACCGATGAATCGGTTACTCTTGCGGGGGGAGTCATATGTTTATTGGAGGGAATCTGAAGGAGTCAAATCAAAGATACTTCTTTACCATCGTGCAGTCAGTGGGGGAATTACGAAATAGGGATCGAAAGTTCGGAAAGAAGCCAGGGCGTCGAATTTAAGCTTCATTTTCGAGCGGCAGCAGGAAAAATCCCCTGCCTGCGTATACACCTGGACGGACGGCGAGCTCCTAGGCGGGCAAAATCGTGCTTTGCGGGGCATATTACCTGTAGCAAATCGGCCCGCCAGCGTTTCTAAATCAGCGGTATCTCCTATGGGAAACGGCAAATTCGATTCCGGTGCTTCAGTAGCTTCCGAATTGGCGCGCCTGGAAAAGGAGGATGCGGACAAAAGCATTCTGCGCAAAGCCATAGACTTTGTGACGGAGCCTTACCATCATCAAGGTGCAGCCCGGGACAAATTGCAAGAGGCGGCTGCCGGCGGCGGCAATGCGCAAGAGGCGGTACAACGCAGCCTGGCTGCCCGGCAAGCAGAATCCGACGCCTATCATATTGCCTCCAGTGCCGCCAAAACGCTGGGCATTTTCACTCCCGGCAAAATCGGCTTTGCCGTTACCGGTGCTGCATTTGCGCTTGATGAAATTCGCCCCGGCAATGGACATGAATTCTTGGACGGCAGCCTCGGAGTAGCCAAAGGCATAGGGATGCGGACTGTGCTGGGGCGCTCGGCAGGCGCCGGAGACAGTGTGGCGGTGATGTCGCTTAAATACGGCATCGGCGGTCGCTTTATCGACTCGGGTTTGACGCGCAAGAATTATGTGGACGAGTCCGGCAATCTGACCCTGGATTCCTTCGGCAGGGGACTTGTCACTGTCACAAAGAATACAGGCAACCCAGTGGCACTTACGACTGATTTGGCGACAGCCGGCCTGACAATGGGCCTGGTCAAGGGAGCGCCCAATTTGTTTGCAGGAAACACATTCCGCTCAATGACCACAATGGGATTTGCCAATGGCTGGGCAAGCGGTATGTCCCAGGAAGCGCAATCACAATTGCAGTCCGGCAAATTCTCAGGCGAGCGCCTGGCTGCCTACCCTCTGGCATTCGGTTTGGCAAATTCTCTGGCTGCCGCCCCTGGAAATCAGCGCCGCTTCACACAAAATCATGCCTGGGAAAACGCGCAAACAATTCGAGATCGAGAATACAAGCTGGTATCCATCGATGCCGGGGACGTCCGGCAAATCTTGAAGGGTGGAAGCCGAGGTGCCGACGTATCGATAAAACCGCTCGGTGAATTTTTGAAAGCTGGCGAAGCCCAAACCATGAATGTCCGCAGAGAAAGCGTCCCCACCGACTGGATCACTGCAACGACAAACTTGTTCAAAGGCAAGAGCGCAGTTGGTCCTGCAGGAGATCAGATTCGCTTCATCAGCAGAAAGGGCGGCGATCCGGCAGCTCCATGGGAGATGACAATCGATCGAGGCTCGCATACATTTGCCGAATTAGTGAAGTCCAATTCAGGATACTATCAGGGCAAGGATGTTTTGCCGCTTTTGAAAAACTTCCAAGAGCCGCTTCGCGGTTTCTTAGGCAGCGGCTCGGAAAGTGGCGCTTTTAGAACCGCAAATGGCGCGGTTCTAAAAACAGCCAGCTCGCTGGGTCCGGAAAGCATCCGCAACTGGGGATTGGTGCCTCACGACGCGAAATTGATGTTCGGACAACTGCATCTCAACGATGTATCCGGTTTCAACGGACGAGAACGCAACCACTCGCTGGGACTGCAAGAGGTATTGAAAACACCGGTCACTGAAGCGCAGGCAGCGGCGCTGCGCAATCAAATGGCTAAAGACGGAGTTTCATTCCACGACTACAACAAAACTTTGATGGGCGATCAAGTCAGCTGGGCCGTTGATCAAGTCGGCATCAACGCACTCGGCAAGACCGTCATGCTCGACTACGGTGCACGGTACGCTTACAATCACTACGAGCCTACACCGCCAAAGCAAACAGGCGACAAGTAGCGAAATTTGTTGGAAGAGACAACCAATCAGTCGACGATGCGAAGGTGAGGGGGTCTCTTACGGTCGCGACCAGAGTCAGGATTGCGGCGGCGCGTCAGACGTGGATCCGGCATATCCAGTGGTTGAAGCAGAAAGTTGATTTCCTCTTGATCTACGGCAAGAGACGCGGCTTGACCTTCCGTAAATATGCCGCCGGCAAGTCCTTTTTTGAATTCTTGCATTACCAAAATTCGCTCTTCAACACTGCCTGAGGCAATGAACTTGTAGACGAAAACAGGCTTATCCTGACCGATTCGATAGGCCCGATCAGTGGCTTGATCTTCCACCGCAGGATTCCACCAGGGATCGTAGTGAATAACAGTATCGGCGGCTGTGAGGTTCAAGCCCGTTCCTCCAGCTTTCAAACTGATAAGAAAAATTGGCACATCACCGCGCTGAAACTTATTGATCACTCGCTGGCGATCTTTGGTAATACCAGTCAGCATCACGTAATCAAGTTTGATTCGCTGAAGCTCGGTTTCGATCAGTTCAAGCATTCTTCTGAACTGTGAAAAAACAATGATTCGTCTGCCCTCTTCCACAAGTTGAGGCAGCATATCCAAAAGAGTCTCGAGTTTGGCGCTCTCATTGATACCCTCCGCCATTTTCAGTTTGACCAATCGCGGATCGCAACAAGTTTGACGCAGCTTGAGCAGAGCATCGATGATGAGAATGCGCATGCCCAAGATTCCCTTATCGCGAATCTCTTCATTCACACGTTTGTGCATAACGAGGCGAACACTTTCATAAAGATCGCGCTGTGCTCCAACCAATTCAACGGGCTGCAAAATAAGCGTCTTGGGCGGCAACTCTTGCACCACTTCAGACTTGGTTCGTCGCAGCATGAATGGGCGAATTCGGCGCTGCAGGATGCGTTTTCTGTCGCCGTTCTGGTTGCGCTCGATAGGCTTCTGGAAATAATTTGCAAAACTCTTTCGATTACCCAACATATTCGGCATCAAGAAATTGAATTGCGACCAAAGCTCACGCAAATTGTTTTCGACCGGCGTGCCGGTGAAACAGAAACGCGCTTTTGCGCGAAGCTGCCCGACTGCTTTAGCCAGAGAAGTCGCAGGGTTCTTAATATACTGAGACTCGTCGAGAATGACTATCGACCAGTCCGAAAGGCTGAGAGATTCGATGTCGCGCAGCAGCAATGCATAGCTAGTAATAACAATATCGTGATGAGGAATTTCTTTGAATCTCTCAAAGCGATCGCTGCCCGTCAGTCGCAGGACGCGCAAGGACGGAGTCAGACGTTCAGCTTCATTAACCCAATTAGGGACAACGCTTGTTGGAGAGACGACCAGAACCGGTTGAGTCAACTGATTTTTCTGCTTTCGCAAAAGAATCAGAGCCAAGCCCTGTACGGTTTTGCCCAGACCCATATCATCGGCGAGAATGCCTCCGGCATCCATGTCGCAGAGAAAATTCAACCATCCAAGCCCCTCTTTCTGGTATTGCCGCAAGTCAGAACCGAATTCTTCCGGAGTATCAATTGACTCGATTCTGTCGAGTTTTTCCAGATGTTTTGCCAGACGCTTGATGCGCTCGGTCGGCAGGATCTTTATATGAGAGAGCACCTGGGGCAATTGCTGGGGCTCGACCGAAACTCCTTGAATTTCATAGTTGTACATCTCACGTATGAGATTGATCACGCTCTCCACCCTCTCAAACGGCAGGGCAATCATGCGTCCGTCAGGCATGGGAGCATAGAAGTTGCCGTTGATATTCAATTTGTGAATATCCAACTGATCGAAATCGGTCACTCCGGCTCGCTTCAAAGCGCTTATGATAATGGGAAAGAGCGAGATCTTCCGCCCTTCCAGATTGACGCCCATCTCGAGCACGAACCACCAGGCAGTCTGTTCCGTCAGATCGAACTCGATGGCTTCCTCTGGATGGACAACGCGGTAAGAAAAAGAATCGTCGATGTCAATTTTCCACTCGCTTCTGAGCAGCTTGGGCAAATGATTTTCTACGAAATGCAACCAGCGATAATCGTTGTCGCCGGACATTATGAAGCGCATCCGATTGCCTTCGGAATACATGGGAAGTGATTCAAAGCCCATGTCTCGCATGCGCTGAACGACCTTTCTCTCCGCCGCCAGGTCACGCCTGTAGACAACCAGATCGTCGCCTCTGGCCTCACGGTGCTCGGCATGTTTGTCCCGGAGATCGAAAGTATGCCCGCCATAGTCGAAAGAAACGTCGACGACGTTGACATTCTTATTGGGCTCGAACCCTCTGCGCCAATACATGAGCGCGTCATTGCCGACAGGGCTGATTGATTTGAAGGATATTTGAGGTTTCGGTTCGCCTTTGACGATCTCCTCATTCAGCATCGGACAAGGCATTTCAATCTGAGCAGGAAGATTGAGCTCTTTCAGCTGCTCATGAACTTTATCTGCAAAACCAGGCATCACAGGTGGTGCTATCAACAACTTCGTCAGGGTGTCGACATCGATCGGCAGGTCCATGAATCCGAGATGATTCATGTATGAGTCGACATAGGCCGGACAAGCGCTCAACAGAGGAATAATAGTTTCCTTGTCGGCGACTACGGACGGCACCTGAGATCGATCGTTGCGAAACACCCATTTCAATTTGCCCTCTACGCGCGGTCCTTTCGTCAAAGGCGGATTGGATGCGCTGCGGAAATAAGATCTGCCGGTGCCAACGACTTTATCGAGCAGCATTTTCATCAGCTCAGGATCGCCGCCAAGAATATCTCCCAGATATGATGAGCCAAGCGCTGCCAGCGCGAATTGAACGATCGATTCGTCTTCTTTGTTGGCGCCCAGTTCGGCAGACAGGTCTTCGAAAGAAGTCTCCACGACCTTTTGAAAGCCTGCTGAGTTTTTCTTTCCAACGATATAGGGGGTGATTACAAGAGACGGAATGTTTCCAAATCGAGACTTGTCGATAATGTAAATCACCGAGCCGCCTGCGACTTTTTCCTGCGCTTGAGAGGCCTTGGCGTTGAGGCTGCCTTTTACTTCATCGACCCAATGCTGGACGCTGCGCGGCAATTCGCGCGGACCGACCACCACCTCGGTAAATCCAAAAATCGAGCCTGCTTCCAGAACGAGGGCAACGCAGTGTTTGCAATACGAATTGACCGGACAGCTGCATAACGCGGCATTGATGAATCCATTTTCGTTGCAGGTGACACGCACTTGATAAGGCAGGTCGCGACTGCCTCTAACGGCTCCGAGAATGACACGTTTTTCAAAGTCGACTTCGACATTGACGACAGCTTTCTTACTCTTGTATTCAAGACCTTTGGCAAAAGTCCGCTGACCAAAAATGTCCGCAATGTGCGAACTGGAAAACGGCAGAACGTTCAAATAATTGGAAATAGGCGGATCTTCAGGCATATTATTGCCTCACGCGCAACTAACAACCTATAGACCGACAAAATCCATCCTACTTCAAACTCGATTTTTTCGCAGCTAAAATTTGCGAACGTTTACTGCCCAAATGACAGTTTCAACCTGCAGAAAAACAGCCAGCAGGGAAGCCGCACTCAGCTCCCCTGCTGGTTTTACGCGCCGAGCTCATTGAAACTCCCCGGCTATCTCGACACTTACATGTCGAGTGCAGGATGGCGGCGGTCGTAGATCAGATTTTCTTGTTCGTAATGATCAGTACGCTGGATAATCGTTGGTTGTTGGATCTTGCGAACTGTCTTGACGGCGATCAAATTAGACGGGCTGCGACGTACATGCGCAACGCGCGGAGCTCGATAGCGCTTCTTATACGCAACAGCTCTTCTTTTGTATGCGACCTTCTTTCTTGCTACAGGACGCGCTGCACGGTATGCAGTCTGTGTTTCTACCCGCGGGGCGTTTACAACGGTAGTCGTAGTGCGCTGCTCGCTGAAGGGTACGACGACTCTCTCATGACGTTCCATAATGATCGGCTCGCGAACCTGGTGAGTAGTTCCGTCAGCATTGGTTGTTTCCCTCACACGCTCATACGCAGGTTCCATCCAGCTTCCCATTACTTGAGCCGGTCCTTGAGTGATATCTCTCTGAATAATTGTTTGGTCTGCTTGCGCGCGGAGCGGAATAGTGAATGCAAAACCGATAGCCACCAGGGCCAAAATACTTCGTCTCATTCTTCCTTCCTCCCGGCTTCATCCGATGTGATGACGAGACCGGCCGGCTACAGTTCCCAGCGGAAGATGCACTGATTTGAATAGAGACTGTCTCAGTCTGCTATGTCTTTGATGATACCGATGCCCCTGTTCAGCCAACCTTTGAGTCTTCGCCCGGGTTTGCTGTTGGTGACTTTGCCCAAACCTCTGTCTGCGTATCGGTTGGCGTAGCGGGTGGCGTACTGCTCGGTTCGCGATGTGGAGGTATACGACGTGGACGGCTGAATGGGCGGCGATGGAGCCGTCTGGACGACGGGCTGAGCAGCAGGTGGGGTCTGATAGCTGTAAGACGAAGATGATGAAGAAGTGCTGGACGGGTATGAATAATTTCGCTGGGCCGGGCGATTGAAACTCGAATAGGAAGAGCTTCTTCCGGATGCCGTTGGACTATAATCCTGCCACTTCTGCTGGTTAGGCTTGCGCTTAGGCGCCTTCTTCTTCCCTGTCACCGCTCTTTTCGAGACCACCGGTGGGGCGACTGTTTTGGCAGGATTTAAGTGGGCGCCTTCGATGGTCGGAGTGGGAGTGATGGATGAAAACTGACTGTCCGGAACGAATTTCGGCACGGAGGCAGCAGAGCCCGGCGCCGGAGCAGGCGAGCCGGAAGGGCGCAGCAACAGAAATCCGGCAATGCCGAGCAGAGCGACAAGAGCGGCGCTGCCGATAGCCACGGACTTTCTGTTGACGACAATCGATATGGTCTCGTCAGGCTTGTCGACGGCAGAAGAAACTTTACCCTGACTGGCGGACGGCGGCATTGTTGCTGCAGAGGCAGTGCCGTTCAAATCTGAATTCAGACTAAACGAGAAGTTGTTTGAGCCTGTATTGACATCGGCTGGGACAGGAGGAATCGGCGGCGCTGACGCTTCGCCGCCGGCAGCCGGAGTGCCGGCATGAGGATTGGTCAGATTGTCCGTAATCACAGTCCTGTCAATCGGCAGAGCGCCTGTATTCTCAGAAAGATCATTTAGCCAACCACCGGCATTGAGATCTTGCGCCGCAAATCTCTCCGCTTCCAGCGGAATAGTATTGAGCGGTGCCGTTGTTTTCGACTGAGACTTTATCTCCGCGGCAGCCAGCTCGAGATCATCTCTCAGTTCGTTCATCGACTGGTAACGATGGTCACGATCCTTCGCCAAACATTTGAAGATCACAGTTTCGAGCCGTGATGGAATCTGCAGTTCAGGACAGGCTTTGGCAAAACCGGCAGGCATTTCGCTGACCTGACGAAACATCGTTTCAAGCGGATCGGTGCTTTCAAAAATAGGCTTGCCGCTGACCACTCTGTACATGACTGCGCCGAGCGAGTAAATGTCGGCACGCGCATCCAGCTTCTTGCCCTGACATTGCTCGGGGCTCATGTACAGCGGACTGCCGAATACTTCTCCGGTTCTTGTCAGGTTTTCGGCTTCCGGTGTGGAAGGATTCAAGACTTTGGCAATACCGAAGTCGACAAGTTTCACAAAATCACGACGACCTTCGAACTCCACGAGCATTATGTTCGAGGGCTTCACATCGCGGTGAATGATCTCTTTCGAATGCGCATGTGCAAGCGCTGAGCTCATCTGCAAAAACATATTGATGGCGCGTGAAACAGAAATATGTTTTTCCGCATCAAGCAATGCGGTCAAATTTATTCCTTCCAGAAAATCCATGACCATGTACGGTTGCCCCTGATTGGACACGCCGAAGTCATGAACATTCAAAATATTGGGATGCGAAAAGTTGCTGGCAGCATGAGCTTCTACTTTGAAACGCTTGAGAGCATCAGCATTTCCAATCATCTTGGTGTGCAATATCTTGATTGCCACGGACCTCTGCATCATCAGGTGAGTGGCACGATAGACCATGCCCATACCGCCACCGCCGAGCACCTCGGTAATTTGAAAACGATCGCAAAATAATGTGCCCACCATCGGATCGCGCGGCACTTCCAGAACGGTTAGCACAACTCCATCGACAGGGCAGTTGCTAATCTCGCCGCTGTACTCTTTATGGCAAACGATACACGCTTTTCTTTGTGTCTCGTTTTTTGGCGCAACATTTTCCATCGTAGTAAACAGTCCGTAGGCTTTTTTCGTTCTACCAGGACTCCACACGTTATTAGACACGAGCCGGCGAAGAAATGTTTCGCTTTTGGTCCAATCGTTTTCAGAGGCCTGTCGAGGGTCCAGATTCACAATCCGCCCACACATTTCTACTTGCCCAGCACGGGCAAAAAAATCAAAGCAAGCGGAGCGAAAATATGAAAGCTTGAGATCCTATCACCCGATCGGGCTATCAAGGCTTGGCTTTCGTGCCGCTGCCGGCAACATCGAAACCAGGGCGGGATTCGACATTGCGTTTCATTTCCAGATCAAAAGTGACACGCGGCAAATCGGCATTCTCGGGGAATTTGGGAATTTCGTACTGTTTTACGAGCTGAACCGCATTGAGAGCGCATTGCTTGAAATTGGTCTCTGCATCAACATTGCGCGAAACGCTGTCAGCAGGCTGAAAATCCTCCACTTGAGCAGAGAGATCACGGTCTTTGGTCACCGTCACGCGCACGGTGGCCACTCCGGGACCGACTTCGACACTCTGCCAACGAGCATATATAGCGCCAGCCACACGGTGATACCAATCGTTCCATGTCGGTGCGACCGTTGCATTGAGCGTCGGCAGCAAAAGAGCATCCGCGTGCATCGGCGTTTCTTGCGCCACGACAGGCTCGGCAAACTCTCCGCCGCCCGCCGTCAATTTGCCGGCATGCGCCAACAACCCGCTATTCGTTGGGGCAGAATACTGACCGCCCAGAGTCTCTTTTCTGTAACCCGGCACCATGATTGATACTTCGTAACCAGGAGCGTAAGTGACAACACCGCTGCGGGACTGGGTATGCGTCAGCAACCCGCCGGGAGTATAGTCGGACACAGTGCCTCTTTTCTCCGTTACTTTCTTTACTTCGTATCCGGGGACATAAGAGGTGACGCCGTCTTTGGTCACCGGGTCCCCTTCAATTTTGAACCCGCCGCCACCTGAAAAAGGACCGCCGCGCAGGCCCATTCCAGGACCGAACATCTGAACTTTGAAACCGGACTGGTCCTGACCGGCTCTCGACACTTCATAGCCGGGGACATAGGAGGTGACGCCGTTGCGAGTCTGCCACTGCCTGGACTGATAGCGCGGCGCGATTTCCGTGACACCTTTGGTGGTCGTGCCCGGGGTCACCGAGTAGGAGGGATCGAAAGTCATAACGCCGTTTCTGGGCGTGAGAGTGTAGCTGGAAAGCGGCGGAATCGGGTGGGTGGCCCATCCGGCAGCGGCATTGAGCGGGCTACCTGGATTACCGAAAGGGCTGGGTGAAGCCTGACCCGGAAAGAAGTGCTGATTGCCGGAAAATTGGTTGACCTGACCGGCTACCGGCTGATGACCATTCAAACCACCGTTCAAACCGCGGCTCTTGTCAGCGGCGCCCGGCAAAAGAATGAGCGAAGGGTTGAGAGGGGCTTCGTCTTTGATTGAACCATTGAGAAGACGCGTCGTAGCACCGCCCTGAAGTACGGTTTGCTGCGTTCCTCCGGTCAAGACCTGCTGCCCGGCCTGTCCTTGAAGAATTTGCTGCTGGGCACCGCCCTGCAGGGTGCGTTGTTCAACATCACCTTGCAAAATCTGTTCAACCGCGCTGCCTGTAAGACCTTGCTGCTCCGCTGCGCCTTTCAGGGTGTCCTGCTCAACAGCTCCATCGACGGCAAAAACGACATTTGCCTGCAAAACCGCCTGAATTAGCGTCAGAGTCAAGCTGCAAGACAGAATCGAGACTTGGGAATGCTTTGCGAAATTGCGTTTGTGCATTTGGCGCTCAGGTAGAGGAACTCAACGATTATGAAAAGGGCGTAATCTAGTATTGCCACAATAACAAAAGCCAAAACTCCCAGTTCTTGGCAAAAGGACGCAAAAGGGTAGCGGTGTGGACTTTGCATGGCAAAGGCACAGCTAGAAGCACGTAATAAATCCTTTGCTTTTGCCTGAAAAGCAGCCTTACCGGCAAATTCTTAATTTGCATTGATTGCCGATCCCGTCCGAGGTGGACTCTCCAGAGGGATGCCACCATATATGGTGCAAAACCGCGGCAGTTTTTAGTGGCAATTTAGTCCTGCATCCTGTATGCTGACATTTAGGTCGGTTTGACGAGTGCCATTTCGATTGTATGAGACGTAGCGCATAAAAATTGCGCTGAGATGATATTACGCTCACAGACAGCAATTATTTCTTCACGAATCACTACAGATATACCTCTCAGACTATACTCATCCAAGCGGTTTCCAGGAACTAGGGAAACTGATTAACCGCCTGTCTGGCTTATCAACCGCGGCTCAGACTTAAATACTCCCTGAGCATCAAGAGGTAGGGCACTTGGAACCTGTAGTTTCCTTTTGTGGGCTGACATTCGCCTTCTACTTGTGGCACATGTTCGGAGTCACAGTGGGCCTGCATAGACTGCTTTCTCACCGTGCTTTTACATGTCCAAAAGCGGTCGAATATTTTTTCGTTTTCGGCGCCTATTTTGCCTTTCACGGCTCTCCCGTTTGGTGGGCGACAATTCACCGTGCCCATCACCGTTATTCCGACCAGCCGCTTGACCCGCACACCCCTAGAAACGGTCTTTTCTCGTCCTACGCCTTCTACCGCGAGTGGCATTATCCTGAGCACATTAATCCTCGCGTTCAGAGCAAAGACCTGCTGAAAGACCCGCTTTACAGATTCTTGGAATCAGGCGCCGACTGGAAATTGGGCTATGCCATGAACGTCTTCAGCAGTTTGCTTTTCCGCATAGTCCTCTGGGCTGCATTCGGACCAATCGTAGCGGGAGCGAGCTTACTGGCCGGCTGGCTGGCACTGAACAGCCCATTGATCCTGAACATCATTTGCCACATGCCTCAATGGGGCTACAAGAACTTCAACATTAAAGACGACAGCATGAATAATTGGCTGATGGCTATTATCTGCGTCGGCGACGGTTGGCATAACAATCACCATGCCGTGCCCGGCTCGAGCAATATGGGCATCAAGCCATGGGAAATCGACCCTTCCTATCTCTTGCTCAAGGGATTGCAGAAAATCGGACTGGTATACACCATCAACGAGTCGATCGCCAACGAAAAATTGCATGCCATCCCGGCTACCGTAGTAGGCTCCGGAAGGGCTGCAGCAAGACCACACAGAAAACGGGAAAAAACAGCCACCCTGGTCCGCTAGACAGGCTTTTTTTCGCATTTAAGGAACACCCCTCAGGGCAAGCCCAGATTCGATTCACAGGAACAGATTCGATGCGTTTGCGTCATTTCGCCTGTGGAGATACAGACCGGCGCCAAAAAAACGAGGATTTCCTACTTGGCCTGGGTATATAGATGGGGGGAAACAGCCGGGGGGCTGTCTGTGGTCACGTGGGATAGTATGCGAATTCGAAAATTATGGCATCCAATAAAGACGAACACCAGGAATGGGTAATTAAGGACAATTTCTTTCACCGAGGCGTTTCAAACGTGCGCAACACTCTGCACGGCAACGCTGAGGCGGCTCAGAGAGCTCTGGAATTGGTCAAAGCGAAACAAGCGCAAAATGCGCAGCAAGTCGTTTCGCAGACCGGTGCTCACCCGACGCAAGTGGCAGCAGGGTACTCTGCAGCCACGTCTCAGTCGGGCTCTCGAGCATGCCAGTGCCAAAACCTGCCTGACGAAGAGCTGGAAAGGCGCGCCCTCAACGACCCCACTCTGCCTGTACTTAAATTCCGGTATGTCCTGAGTAGATTGCGCGCGGAGGTTAAGCGAGCCAGTCGCTATGGACACACCACGTCGGTGATGATTGTTTCCATCGACGATTTTGCCACATTACCTCAACGCTTCGGCAATTTCGCCGAGATGGTGCAAAACGAAGTATTAATGGCTGCCAGTCAGCGTTTTTCGGCGATCATTCGTCGCGACATAGATCTGCTGGGCCGCTATCTCAACGAGCGTTTCATCATCGTTCTGCCTGAGACATCTGCCGAACAAGCGCAACAATTCGGTGAGCGAATCAGAGCCGCTATCGAAGGAACTTGCCTTGACCATATGTGGCATAAAGTCACTTTCACTGTCAGTCTGGGCATATGCACATCATCCGGCGAAACTTTGCCAGCCGAAGAGATGATCATGCAAGCCGACGGTGCAGCAGAAATGATCGAAAAGCGCGGCGGCAACGGCGTTCACGCCATAACCTTTTAGCATCGATAATAAACAGGCAACAAACTCGCCGTTCTCTTCCCGGAAGAAAAACAGGGTTAGAGGAACCTGCCCGGTGCGTGGTAATGTTGTCTTGTTATCGCACCGAGCACGGTGGCAATGGCGACATAGTATGCAAGAAGTATTGATTTATACCTGCCTTGCAATCTTTCTCTGGCTTGTTCTCAGCGCCATTCGTGGGCGCTTCGACTTTTGGTCGGCTGAAGTTTTGAAAGTCAGAGAGGGGGGCTACGTTCCACCAGAGCCCTATTTTCTTACAAATCTCCTTTGCCGCTCAGTTTGTTTTGCGCTGGGGTTTTTGGAAGTAGGTCCGATCAAGATTGTTGGAAAAGAGCGCCTTCCCGAGTCCGGCCCCCGGATAATTGCGCCTTTTCATACCGACGCAGGCGATGCATCCATAGTCTCCGCGCTAATCGGAATTTCTCCGATGTATTACTTGATTCGCACGACCGAGGTGCTGGGCTATCGAGGTTGGATTGCGACCATGACCGGCGCCATTGCCGTTGATGAAGAATCGCAGGAAGGGCGAACCCGCGCTTTCAAGGCAGCCGTCACAGCGCTGGCGTCGGGGGGTCCGAACGCACAACTGGTCATCTTTCCTCAAGGACAATTGGTTCCTGATGAAGTAATTCGCCGGCATGAATTCAAGTCCGGCACTATGGCTATTGCAAAAATCTGTGCCAGAAAGAGGAAAGAGCCAATCTGGATCGTTCCGGTCGGGGTGCACTACAAAACAGATCCGGCGGAAGCCACTCTTTTTCACAAAATGATTCAGGGCTTAGGCTTTAAGAAGTTTCGCAACCTCTTCGGACACCAAAATTACGGAGCTTACGCGGTAGTAGGAAAGCCTTTCAAAGTCACGCCGAAAACGCCATCGCTGGACGAAATCTGCCGTGGTCTGGCATTAGAGGACGACGCAGAAAAGGCCACCGATGCATACGTAAAACGACTGGCGCTGCTTCAGAAATCGGCGCTCAAGCGAAGCCAAAAGCCCTCAAAGCGTTGACCGCAATCGCTACTTTTTCGACTTCTTCATCCAGCCTTGCTTGGCAAGGAAGTCATCGTAAAGCTCTTGTTGTGCGGGTTGCAGAAGCTTACGCACTCTCAAACGCATGAGCAAATACTGATCATTGATCTCGCCTCGAATCTGCCCCAACTCCCGCTGAGCGCAGAGGAGATCTTCTGCCGTGGCGCCAGTGCCCATGCCGGATAAGAACACTGTTTGTTTTTCTTTGAACTTCTTGCGCAGAGGCTCGATAATCGGTCTGAGCTCCTCGACTATTGCATTAATCTTCTTGCGTTGATCTTCATTGGCCTTTACAGCCTCAAGAATCATCGGCGTGTAATAACCATACGGTCTTTCAAAACCATCATTCGTTGCCGGTTTTGACTCATCGGCACCGACAGGCATATTCCATACCACCAACCCGACAAACAGGCAGAGGTACATTCCAACAATAAAAGTTTTAGTCACTCTTTCGAACATCAGCAGCCCAAAGCGAACGAACATCGTTTCTAAGTGTATAGATGTATTTGTTGACGGCCGTCCAATAGAAATGTGCCCAAACGGCGGAAAAGGACGACATTTGACTTTCACAAGGGCGAAAAAGGGCTCAAAATTCGATTCCAGGGACTCTCATGAGGACATTTATTGGACGGATGGAACCCTAATCCTGCCCCATACGAACCTTATCGGAACCTCAGCCTCGAGATTCGAAGTCTATGCGAATCCCGGTTGATCTTGCTGGATGCCATCAAATACGGTGCCGAAGCAAAAGACTAGCCACTGGAATTAGCACAAAGTGGTGCATGGCATTCAAACCGATTACCAGAGCCGCGCTATCTATCTATAAGGATGGATGCCCCGTTCGGCTCTACCAGCCGATCCAGCACCAAAGGTATTTTTCCAGTTCAATCTCGTCTCGAATTTCAATGCCGTAATTGCCGACCAGAGGGATGGTAGGTTTGATTTTACGACTTTGGTCGATAGCATTGATATGCACGGCACACATAACATAGCCGCGGCGCTGGTAGAACCTCAATCCATCTATATTGTCGTTGGTCGTAATCATCCACATCCGGCTGCAAGCCTGTTTGCGCGCCTCTTCCTCGACGGACTCGATCAAAGCGGTGCCCACACCATGCCATTGGGACAACGCGTCCAAGGTGATCAGCTCACACTCGGCGTCACTAATATGATAGGTAGCCACTCCGACAGGTATGCCCCTTTCATAAGCAATGAATCCGGGCAGCTTTGCCGGCTCGTAAGCAACCCCGCGGGTGACGACGAAACGCCCGCTCCATATCTCCTTCATCTTCTGGTTCAGCCACTCTCTGTGTTCTTCGCCGACCGGCTTTATTTCAAGAACCGATGAGGACTTCGATGCTGCCGCTCGTTCTGTAGTCTGCATAACAATATGCTCCTTAGTGAAGCCGACCTTGAACCTGTCTGCAAGGAAGAAGACGCCAGATGGATGCCGCAAAGCTTATGTTCTAATTCTTCGATCGTAACACGCAAGGACCTTGAAGGGCCTTGTTCCTAAGTTATTAGAAGAGAAGCCTGGGTATTCTCATATTTAAGTCAAAAACGGCAGATTAATTCGTAGCGAAGAATTGAACTTTTTTGCCGCAGAATACGTATTTAAAAATATGCCCTGTGCAACGTCTGTTGTACGCGGACCGGCAAGAAAATGAAAGCCCATCGGCAAAGCGCACCCCATTGGCGATTTCGGACATCCATATGCAAAACAGTGCAAGACATCCTGCAACACCTCTGCAGAAAGCCGGCTATATATTCATGGCTTTCCTGGCAGGTGCCGGTGTTGAGTCCGGGCTTTTCAGTCCGGAAGTTTCCGCAAGAGCGACAAACCCAAGTCAGACGAGAATCAAAAGACCGGATTTCCTGGCCAAGAGCAATCGCCCAGACAGAATACAGAGTGCTGAAAAAAACTCGAGAGAGGGTATTGCACATCTGCTCAACCGAACAACCTTCGGAATCCGCCCCGGAGATGTTGAACGTGTACAAGCTTTGGGCATCGAACGCTATCTGCAACAACAGCTATCACCAGATTCCATTGCGCTTCCCAGCGCCGTCGCTCAAGTGGCTCAAGTTCCGGCCCTTACCGAAACACCTCTCAATCTCTTTTTGAATTACGGCAAACCCGCTCTGAAAGCTCTGTCGCAAGGAGGAGGCAAAACTCCGGAGGACAAGAAGGCGCTGGGAAAAGTAGTGAGAGAAACCTACGGCAAGATGTATGAAGATGCAGCGACCGCGCATCTTAAAAGAGCGGTCGACAGCCCACGCCAATTGCAGGAAGTGATGACCGATTTCTGGTTCAACCACTTCAACGTATCCAGCGATAAGGGTCTCGATCACATCTGGACCGGACAATACGAAGAATCAGCTATAAGACCTTATGCGCTGGGACGTTTTCGAGATTTGCTCGGAGCGACCGCACACCATGCCGCTATGTTGTTCTACCTGGACAACTGGCAAAACACCGCTGCTTCGTATCAACCAGTCTTCAATAATCCGAAAGCCAAAGGTCGATTCAAAGGCATCAACGAAAATTACGCGCGCGAACTCATGGAATTGCATACTCTTGGAGTCGATGGCGGGTACACACAAAAAGACGTTCAAGAACTGGCCAGAGTTCTCACCGGACTGGGACTTCAACCCGGTGGCGGAGCGGGATTCGCCATGCGCAATCAGCAGTTGCGCCGCAGAACAATCGGACAAGGCGCACAGCTAGCGCAGCCTCAATTCACACAGGCAGGACAGCGAGGAATTCGCAATTACGGACAAATAGCCACGGCATCTTCGATTCCCGGAAATCCAAAAACCGGATCTTATTTCGATGCCCGCCGGCACGACAACGGCACCAAAGTAGTGATCGGACACACCATACAGCCTGGCGGAGAGAGAGAAATTGAAGAAGTACTGGACATCCTCGCCCGCCATCCCTCAACAGCACGCCACATAAGTTATAAGCTCGCCCAATATTTTGTCGCCGACAAACCTCCTGATTCGCTCGTGCAAAAAATGGCGGCCACCTTCACTCGTACAGACGGTCAAATCGCCGCAGTCCTGACAACAATGTTCGACAGCGATGAATTCTGGAGTCCACAAAACCGCAACAATAAATTCAAATCGCCGCATCGCTATGTCGTGTCCAGCCTTCGCGCTACCGATGCAAACATCGACAATGTCTTGCCTCTGCTCGCGTTTCTCAAACAATCGGGCCAACCGCTCTATAAATGCCTGACTCCCGACGGATACAAGAACACTCAAGAAGCTTGGCTGAATCCGGACAGCCTGATCAACCGACTGAATTTTGCCACTGCCCTTGGTGCCAACAGACTGCCGGGCGTCCAGTTGAACAGCGGCAGAAATTCTGACATAACAGACAGTCTGGCAACAGTTTCCGAAAAAACAGTAACTGCCATAGAACAGGCCCAGCCTCAACTCAGGCAGAGCCTGGTTCTGGGCAGCCCTGAATTCATGATGTATTAGAAGATTCATTCGCAATGAGATGAAAGCACAATGAATAGAAGAGACTTTTTAAAAGCGGCAGGTCTGGCGACTGCTTCTCTGTTGATTCCCAGAGTCAGTGTCTGGGCAAAAACAGGCAGCCCGGAGGCGGGCACTGCTCAAACCAACAAACTGGTAGTCGTATTCCTGAGAGGTGCAATTGACGGACTAAGCGTCGTCATACCGTATTCAGACTCTACCTATTACAAGGTGAGAAATAATATCGCCGTTGCGCCGCCCGGAAACGAGTTCGGCGCGTTGGATTTAGACGGTCATTTCGGACTGCATCCGGCCCTTGCACCACTTTTGCCACTATGGAAAAACAAATCCCTGTCTTTTGTACTCAATACAGGCTCTCCGGATCCGACACGCTCACACTTCGATGCGCAAGACTACATGGAAAGCGGTTGCCCGGGCAGGAAATCCACGAGCACCGGATGGCTCAACCGATTGCTGGCGCAATTGCCAGATAATCACTCGCCGGTCCGCGCTCTCAATATTGGCTCGACAACGCCGCGTATTCTCCAGGGTCCGATTGCATCCGCGACATTCAAAGCCGAATTGAAAAGACGACGCAGTCCGATCGACAACGAATTAATCGCAGCCAGCTTCGAGCGCATGTACGAGGGGCGAGGAGACAGCCTGGAACGCGCGTTTCAAGACGGAATGGAAGCGCGAACAACCATCAACGAAAAACTCAGCAGCGAGCAGATGCAAGCAAATGGCGGCGCCATACAAGCGGCCCGATTCGGAGCCTTCGGAAGACAACTGGGCAAATTGATGAGCGAAGAGCCCAAAGTACAGGTTGCCTTTGTTGACCTGGGCGGCTTCGACACTCACGTAAATCAAGGCAATGGAAAAGGTCAACTGGCCAATCACTTGCAAGTCCTCGGACACGGACTCAGCGACCTTGCCGGCGCACTAGGCGATACATATCAGCGAACCACAATACTGGTCATGTCGGAATTCGGACGAACAGTCAAAGAGAATGGAAACAACGGAACAGACCATGGTCACGGCAATTTCATCTGGGCGTTGGGCGGTGCCGTCGAGGGCGGCAAATTGATGGGTCACTGGGACGGTATTGCCGATCGCTCACTGTATGAAGGGAGAGACCTGCCTGTAAGGACAGACTTTCGCTCAGTGGTATCTTCTGTAATCGGCGAACACCTGCAATTATCATCAAGACAATTGCAATCAGTATTCCCGGACTTTCAAAGCAACTCCGATATGATGTCAGGACTTCTCAAAGGGTAAGGTATCGAACATTCAGGCCTACCGAGTTAGTCCTAAAGAAGTTTCGACAATCATCCGTTAGGGTCTAAATCTAACCCATTCGAGTGCTTCTTGTCGGCAAAAAACTAAGCTAGGATGAGATGGTTTCCCGAATCTTTCCAAATTGTTCCTATGAGCAAAAAACACCTGGCAATTCTTCTGATCGAGGACGACCCTACTTTTGCGTCTGCATTGCAAGCATTACTGAAAAGAAAGTCCATTTTTTCTTTCGACTGTTCGCATGCGACCACGCTTGAAGATACGAACGCAATTATCAACCAAAAGCAATTCGACGTCATATTGCTCGATCTGACTCTTCCGGACAGTAAAGGCATCGAGACTCTCAATGCCGTGCGCCGCAGAGGATATGCTTGTCCTGTGATTATTCTGACCGGTCAGGATGAAGAGGACCTGGGAATTCAAGCGATGAAGGCCGGTGCACAAGACTATTTGATCAAAGGCGAGATAGACGGGCGCCTGCTGTCACGAGCCATTACACACGCAATCGAAAGAGCTCGGCTCATATACGAGAGAGAAGATTTTCTCGCGACTCTTACGCACGATCTGAAAAATCCTCTCATTGGCGCCAATAGAGTAATTGAACTTCTGGCAGAAGAAAAACTCGGCGCGCTGAATGAAGAACAGATCAATCTTCTTTTCCACATCAAGAACAGTAACTGGACGCTTTTGACACTGATTGGCAATTTGCTGGAGGTTTACCGTTTCGAAAAAGATCTCGCTACTTTATATTTCGAGCACACCAATTTGATGCAGATAGTCAACAACTGCATGCGGGAAATCGCCCCCATTGCCAGCGATCGCAATATACAAGTGCTTGCGGATATTCCGGATAATTCCGAAGCAGTTGTTCTTGCTGATTGCGATTCACTCACACGAGTGCTTCGAAATCTCCTGGACAATGCGCTTAAATACACACCAACCGGCGGCGAGGTAAAAGTTTCGCTGTCGAGTTCAGCCGATCGCGTTTTGCTAAAAGTGAGCGACACCGGTCCGGGAATCCCGGAAGAAGACAGGAAGCATCTGTTCGAGCGCTTTTGGAGAGGACGAGCCAGCCGCCGACACACACCGGGCACCGGGTTGGGACTCTATCTCTGCCAACAGATCGTCTCTTTGCACAAAGGCACGATCAGCTGTACTTGTCCTGCCGACAAAGGCACTTCTTTTCTTGTGGAACTACCTCGCGAAGTGAACATGCTCTCCAGCGCATAAGTCACTCGGTTTTCTGATAAATCCGATAAGTGCGATCGATATCCAGCAGGTTCTTCCTGGGAGACATAGATCTTAACGACTCTTTGTCGCCTAAGATCAAGATGCCACCAGGTCTCAGGCTGTCCAGCAGCAAATTCAGCACGTGCTCTTGCAACGAGCGATTGAAGTAGATAAGAACGTTGCGACATAGAATCAAATCGAATTCATTGAATGTAGAATCGGTGACAAGATTGTGCTGAGCAAACACAATATTTTTCTTCAGTTCTGCATTCATCATTGCATTCTCATGATCTGCAGTGTAGTAATTGGAGAATTCGGCTCTTCCTCCACCCGCCTGATAGCCTGACGTGTAGGCACGCATACGGCGCAACTGATAGATCCCCTTGCGGGCATTGTATAGCGAGCGCTCGCTCAGATCCGTAGCAAAAGTCAGAACTCTTCTACCGGGCAGCTCTTCCTTGAGAACTATTGCCAGTGAATAAGCTTCTTCGCCTGTTGAGCAACCGGCACTCCAAACCTTTGAAAGCTGTTTTTTTGCCAGAATAGGGATTACGGTTTCTCTTATCAGCTGAAACAATGCTGCATCACGAAACATTCTGGTAGTTGGCAGAGAGAAAGATTCAATTAAGCCATCCAACTGCTTGTCGTTTTCCAGGAGTTTTTGCTTCAGCTCCTCAATCGAATCAAGATTCAATTTCTTTGCATATGCGCTAATACGCCGCGACAAAAATGTCGGACTGTAATCACGATAGTCCAAACCAAATCGACGATATAGTTCCTGCAGCAAATCAACAATCAAACGCTCATTGACTGCCGAATGTGCAAAGGGGTCGTTCATCAGCCTTTGTAGAGCCAGACTCGCAGGAGTGAAATCAACTGGCTTCTGTCTACGGGCTTGGTGATGTAATCAGAGGCGCCGCTATCGAGACATTTCACACGATCACCCTGCATTGCTTTGGCAGTCACAGCAATGATCGGAAGGGAAGAAAACTCGCTTTGCGCTCGAATGGCGCGCATTGCTTCGTACCCATCCATTTCCGGCATCATGACGTCCATGAGAACGGCTTCGACATCCTTATTCATCGAAAGTTTCTCGAGAGCATCTCGACCATTTTCGGCAGTAACAAGAGTCATTTGATACTTGCGCAGCACGGAGATAAGTGCATCAACATTGCGCGGATCGTCGTCGACGATGAGAAGCTTGCGTCCGACAAGAGTGCTATCTTCCTGGCGAACTTTGGTCACTAATTGTTGTTTGGTAATCGGCAATTTGGCTTCGACACGGTGCAAAAATAATCCGACCTCACTGAGCAATCGCTCCGGAGAGTCGATATCCTTGACGATGTTGATGCGGCCGAGAGCCTCCAGTTCAGCCTTCTCTCCTTCAGACAAGCCATGATTGCTAAAAACCAAAAGCGGGTTGGTGTTATTGCCGGAGAGATATTTCCTGGCAAGCGTCAAACCATCCATATCGTTCAAATTCATGTTTATGATTGAGCAATCAAAAGGCTTTTCGCCCCACATCTTGATTGCATTCTCACCATTCTCGACTGAATCGATGCTGAAATCTCCATTTTCCAGCAATTCGACGAGGCTTTGTCTCAGCTTATCATCGGACTCTGCGATTAACACAGCACCGCTCTTTTTTTCGAAAAACTTCTCGATCTTTTCAATTGCTTCATTGAGGGTGGCGAGGGTCACAGGCTTTTCCAGATAGCCGAGCGCCCCCAGGCTCATTCCACGATTCTGCTCACTTGTAGCTGAAATGATATGTACGGGAATGTGCCTGGTCTCCGGACTATTCTTCAATTGATCGAGAACAACCCAACCTTCAATATCAGGTAATTTCAAATCGAGCGTAATAGCATCGGGCAGCAAGCGATGGGCAAGAATCAGTCCGTCTCTGCCACGCATTGATACTACACCTTTGAATTTGCTCTTGCGCGCGAGGTCCAGAAGCATCTTTGCAAACGACTGATCGTCCTCGATTATGAGAATGACACGATCGCCCTCTTTGATATTCAGCCGGTCGTCGGGTATGTCCGCATAGAGGAATGCATCTTCCTCTTTTGACTGCGCGCTTGATTCAGCCGGTGCTGTCCCGCCGACGGATGCACTTCTGCGCTTCGGCTCGATTTTGCCTTTGTAGGCGACCGGCAGATGCAACGTAAATGTGCTGCCTTTGTTGAGTTCGCTCTGGACATCGACCCAACCGCCCAGAAGCGCAGACAATTCGCGGCAAATCGACAGACCAAGTCCGGTGCCCCCGAATTTTCTCGTCGAAGATGAATCGGCTTGATGGAATGCTTCGAATACAAGTGCTTGTTGCTCCGCGGCTATGCCGATACCCGTATCGGTGACGGCGAAAGTGACAAAATCTCCGTCATGACCATTGCCTTCGGATGGCTTACCGGCTGAGATAGAAAGCGAAACACTGCCTCTTTCTGTAAACTTGAAGGCATTGCTGAGCAGATTATTCAACAACTGGAGCAACCGGCGTTCGTCTGTACGAATCATCCTCGGTGTATTGGGTGCCAATTTCAAATCGAATAGAATCTTTTTGCCCTCGGATACTTTTCGAAAGCTTCGCTCGACATCGAGAAGCACATCAGCCAATTCCACATTCTTAATGTCGGGTGTTACGCGTCCAGCTTCGATTTTGGAGAGATCGAGAATATCGTCTATGAGAGTAAGCAGAGTTTTGCCCGCCATATTGATACTTTTGGCAAAATCGATTTGCGATTCACTCAAATTGCCTTCTTCGTTTTCTGCAAGCAATTCCGAAAAAATCAACAATGAGTTGAGCGGGGTGCGCAAATCATGAGACATATTGGCGAGAAACTCTGACTTATACTTGGAGGAAACAGCCAGTTGTTGAGCCTTGTCTTCCAGGCTCTGACGCATTCCCTCCAGCTCAATATTCTTTTCGAACACGAGAGCATTCTGCTCTTCCAGAGCATCGGCTTTTTGATGAAGCTCGTCGTTGATATGACGCAATTCTTCTTGCTGGGTTTCAAGCTCTTCCGCCTGAGACTCCAGCTCTTCTTGCTGCAGGCGCAGATCCTCATTGAGCTGTCGAGACTCTTCAAGCAATCTTTCGGTAATCTGCGCACCGGAAATAGCCGCGAACACCACACCCAGCAATCCGCACAATTCTTCGAGAAATGAGATTGAGCGCTCGGAGAATTGTCTCTCGGACGCCAGCTCCAATACGCCTCTTACACTTCCCTCAAATAGTATCGGCAAGATGTAGACATCTGCAGCGCTGGATTGCGAAAGTGCAGATTTCACCTTAAACGACTCGGACGGAATACCTTGCAAATGAACCATTTTCCGGTCGATTGCACATTGACCGATTGAACCGTCGCCAAAGCTGACCGTCAGGGGAATGCCGCTGTCTCGGCTACAGGCGAAGCTGCTTATCAAAAAAAGCGTATCGTCCTTCCTCTCTGAATCAACACAGTAGAGAGCAGCCTGTCTAGCCTCCACTAGTGGTGCCACAGTGTTGAGGATAATACTGCCGGCCTTTTCGAAATCTCGCTGCCCCTGCAAAAGCAGTCCGAATTCGTTGATATTCTTCTTTATCCAGTTCTGGCCGGTTTGCTCCATGTCATAGGCTTCGACGCGAGCTGTCATGCTGTCGAATGCTTCAGCCAACTCGCCCAGCTCATCCTTACTCCGGAGATTGATACGGTGGTCATAGTGACCATCGCCGATTTTCTTGGTACCTTCGAGCAAAGCGGTAATCGCTTTGTTCATAGACATAACAACAACAAGGGAGATTCCACCCAGAATACCAACCAGAACGGCGGTGATGAGGAAGTTCGCTTGCTGGCTGGACTGAACGCTTTTCAATGCCGTCTGCGTGCGCACCTTGAGCAAAGCCTGCTCCTCATCTTTCATTTCGCTGACGAGCGCTCTTAACTTACCGGCATACGGACTTTTGAACGATTTCTCCAGATTGCTTTGCCATGCGGGACTGCCAACCGCTCCGACGCCGGCAATAAGTCCGTTCCACTCGTCTATCCTGGAACTGAGCAAAGCATCGAAGCGCCCTAAACGCTCGACTTGCGCGGGATTGTCGGCAGTCAGTGTCCTCAGCTCTTCGGATGTCGCATAAATCTCAGTCTTAAATTGGTCGAACGATGATCTCAAAGGCTCTTTGCGCGTTACGAGAAAACCTCTGACCGAAGTTTCTGCCTCCTTTATCAACATGTAAAGGCGGTCAAACCGACCAATTGCAACCTGTGTATGCTCAACCCACAAGCGAGTCTCGCTAATCTTTTCGGTGTTCTTATGAGATACCCAAGCACTGACGACAATTGCCATCACTGCCAATAGAAAAACCAGGGTGATACGCGTTGTGAGCTTCATGCCCGCACGGGTTGCCTCTACAAGTACCTATTGTACCTAGTGAAACGAGTTTGGAAGTCCGAAAGTGTCGATTAGATTCAAATACGTGAAAATTTTCGTCATAGGTCCACCATACCGCGGTAGGGGAAAAACATTTCTGAATGTGAGAGTGCTCGCACACCCGATTGGTTCCCTCACACTCGCTCAGAAAAAAAACTATTGCAAATGAACCAGCCTCGAAACGGTGTCGCATATGGTGCCCACTGTGAATCTCACATCGGCGTTTTCCTCAATAAGTGTCCAAACCTGTAAAAAGCGGCGGAAGCCACCCCTTTCGTGGTGGCTTCCGCCCGGCTTTAGCTCCCCTCAACACTTTGAACTCGAATTACTGACCCAGGGTAGGAAATTTCAAAACTGACTCGCCAGCCTTTCTGACCGCCGGCTCTGCAAGGT
>JAIETE010000048.1 GCA_019745505.1 Candidatus Obscuribacterales bacterium
AAGTTGGTTTCTGGCAAGTTCGCAATCTTCTCAATGTGTGCACCTACCGCACCTAGTCTTGGTTTTCCGTGGTGAACGATTGCAGAAAGGTATAGGGCCCCATCATTCGCATTAAAGAATATTCGCACCTTGTTTCCGAATTTGAGAAACTTTTGAACATCATTTGCGAAGTCTGCACCATCCAAGTCCGCTGAGCAGAAAACCAACTCACGAAATGGATTCTGTCTTTGTTCAGTGCTTGTTTTGTATTTTTTCAAAAGATCTTGCAGAATGTGATTTCCCATACTATGAGCAACTATCGTTACGTTCTTGGGAGTTATTCCTGGAACTTCAGAGATCTCAGTTATGAGTTTTATAAATGCATCCGCTGAATCATCAACGAGCTTCTCAGCATTTAGATAGGCACTTTTTGCATCACTCGTGTACTTTGCCGACGGCCAGGAAAAAACAACAACAGGGTGTTTGTACCAGTATGAGAGTTCCGCCCCGCCATTCAGTGCATCTTCAAAACTATTGTTGAACCCGTGTACGAACACAACAACCCTTTGATCTCTATCACTTGCGACAGCCTTTTGAAGTGCTTTTCGAAATTGGTTTTGAGTCAAACTGGCTTCTTTGGACTCGCGGCACTTTTGTAGCAAATCGTCTTTGCTAAGGTGGTCAATTTCTTGTACTTCCCATCCCAGCTTTTCGAAAGGCTCCTTGCTTGTACGAAGTGGAACAACGACACACTTCTCACCAAACATTAGTTCTCCTGCGGCCGAATCAAATGGATCTCTTGTCGTGATTCTATTTGTCGCAAAGAACAGAGGTACTTTTACCAAGCCCGAGACGGAATTCCAATCAATGTATTCATACCGTTTATCTTTGTCCTTCTGGAGAAGATTATCAAGTGCTTCTGCACTAGCAGGGCAGGGAAAAAACTGAAACCACAGAATTGGCAAACATGCGAAAAGCCACGCATCAATACGCACTCCCACTTTTCCCCTCCTTCTTGATAAGCTGGAATCCTTATTATGGTAGATTTTACGATCGAAGAGTCCGATTTATCATGGTGTTGCTTACTGAACATGTCCTATTTTCGAATCCGGCTAGTTACAGTGGTTCTGTTTGCAATTTTGTCAATGCAGCAGGCAGATGCGCTCGAACAGTCGAACCCACAAGCACAAACTATTCCGAGCGGATTCAAGTTTCAACCGCGGGATAAATGGGGTTTGGTGGTCGGAGCAAGTCGATTTTGTAATGTTTCAGAACTACCCTATAGCGCAAAAGATGCTGTTGATTTCGGCTCATTCCTCATAAGGCAGTGCAACTTCAAACCAGATCATGTTGTAGCGCTGTTAAACGAAAAGGCTACTTTTCAAAACATTAGAGATGCATACGGCCAGCGATGGTTGCCCAGAGCTTCAAATCCTGGCGATCTTGTGGTGATATTCATTTCGACGCACGGCACTTCTCCAGACTCAGATGAAGCAAACGATTTTTATGTCTTTGCCTATGATTCTGCAAATTACAACGCGTATTCGACTGCAATAAGCATTCGTGAATTCATGCAGCGCATTCGAGGTGCGCTACCAAATCGTCAAATAGTTTTGGTTGTTGACGCATGTTATAGTGCCGCTGCTTCCAAAGCCATGGTGGAAGCATTTGCCTCAAAGATTCCCGTAGACAACCCACCCGGCATCACGATTTTGTGTGCCGGTACTGGATCTCAGCGAGCTCATATATCGTGTTCATATGAGAACAGTATTTTCACGCACCATCTTGTTCATTGTCTTAGAGATCGCCCTAACGACGCTTTTGCAGACATTATGCCACAGCTCATCGAGAAGGTTGCAAATGAAACTCGCGCATACTATGGGCACATTCAAGTCCCTGAGTTATGTGGAGACGGGTCGGCAAAACCAGTCATTCTATCGGCATTACCCACCGCACCAAGGGTAACACCGGAACCGATCTTGAAGTTTTACAGTGACTCCTTTTTACCCGCAGCTGAAGCAAATCTGAATGCACCTGTGGTTCTTGATCAGGAGAGGAACCGTTTGATTGCAGAGCTTGACCGTGGCTATAGTTATGCCCAAACAAGAAAATTCACTAAGGCTGAGCGTGTGTATAAAGAAGTTGCAAAGCTTTGCAAGAAGCCAGAATATTCGCTGCTGTTAGCTGATGCAAATCGCCTGATTGGAAGTGTTCAAGTGGCACAAGGAAGAAACAGAGATGCGCTGCATACGTTAGATAAGGCATTGGGCCTATATGAGGCTGAGGGCAAAACTGAAGCGCAGGCGCAGAATATTGCTGCAGTAAGAGAAGAAAGAGCGAAGGCGCTGCTTGCTATTGGGTCTGGCGAAAGTGCAGTCAATGAAATGAAGAAGTCCATTTTACTTGTAGCTTCAACTTCAAATGCAACCACTCTCTCAGTTTTGAAAAGGTTGAAGCTAAGTGGGATGTACGCACATCTGGGTAAGTATGATCAGTCTGAGCGAGAAGTCCAGTCAATAATGTATGGTCCTTTAGAACCAATGGTAAAAAGCGATAGCCAGTTTATGTCAGCATGTCTAAGCCAGCTTGGTGACAGTCGATTCGCCCAACAAAAGTGGAATTTGGCATCCGATTCGTATAGACAACTTGATTCATTCTACAGATTGCATTCGAATGTCGCAGACGCAAGACTTTATGCACAGAACAAGCGGAAGTTGGGTGAATCGTTACTAAATGAAGGACGAACAGATGAAGCAAAAGATTCGCTCAACGAATCACTCTATATTTTTGCGACCACGAATAAGTCTCCAAAGGACATCAAGCGGATTGAGTCCCTACTGCTAAACATCGAGAGAATGCGAGAGTGACATTTTAGAACAATATAGTTATGGGTTTTCCGCTACTGTTCTGTATTTGCCGATTGTGCAATTGGTGGCACCATTACTGGTACCACCAACCTTTGCAAGGATACATAACACTAACTAAACAAGCAAGAGACTCAAGTGATCTACATGAGCAAAACAAGTCCGTTTGCTCTCGTAGATTCGAGTTGCCTTTGATTAACCTTCGCTAAATTTGACGCAAAAAAGGCCATCATTAGGCCATCTGGAAAAAGCGAAAGTCTGAAAACCTAGCCGACAGCGAGATTTGAACCCGCGACCTACGGTTGACGAAAACGAATCTCAAAGAACATGACTAGGCGACAGATCATTTATGTCCCTATACAAAAACTCCCCTTCATTCACCCTCTGTGCAGGGGCTGTGCAGGGGCAAAATTTTTGAAAGTCCCGAAAGTCTTGGGCGGTAAGAGACTCGAACTCCTAACCCCCTCGGTGTAAACGAGGTGCTCCACCATTGAGCTAACCGCCCTTGGTCACGTAGTTTAGCACGGAGCCTTTATCAAGAGACCAGCTGGGTGACCGGTTGTTTCATTGAATGAAATAAAACCGCCCATTTTGCCTATTTTTCTTGCACAGCGTGGGTTTTCAGTATTTCGAACTGTTCCAGGGTTTTTCCTGTTTACAACCTTGCAGGTGATCCAGACAATGGGGTTTCTGATTTGCCGCTCGTAAAAACATGAATAAATCGAGCCCGCCTGTACTTTGGTTGGTGGTTTCTCGCTGCGCGAGTACATAGAACTCCGGATAGCCTCGCTGCTGAGGGCTAATGATTGATATAAACTCGATTCGCAAACACGAAAGGGCTCAGCGCCGCATTATTTTGCTCGCCAGTACGGAGTTTTTGCTCGCGACGATGGCGCTGTTTCAGATTCATCTGGATAATGCGTTGCATGATGGAATCCGCATTCTGTTCTTAATTGTCTTTGCTGCGACGTCCGCGTTTGGATACAGATTGTTGTTTGGGCCGGCTGCTTCCGGAGTAGGCTCTAAGGTTCCTGTCCTGCAGTCACCGACTCGCGAATTGCTTCGTATCAGTATTTCGCTGATTACGCTTCCTGCCATTTTGTACGTTGGATACGGTGAATTTCTTATCGCGTTAGATTCGAAATTTTGCAATACATACGTTGAGAAAGTTCTTGAGTATGCAGAGAAAAGGCGTCGCCTCGAAGGCGACAAAGTCGCGGATGACTTCATTAGGCGTGCAGGGGAAGCCCAAGGCAAAAGAGCCGAGCGTCTTGAGTTAACGCGTCAGTGGTCAATCTCGCATTATGAAACGTATGTTGAGTTGATGCGGCACCTCACGAAAGATTCTCACTTTGGATTGGGTGTGATGGCGCGCATTTACGACAAGATTGGCGATACGCAAAAGGCAGAAGCTCTGTACGCAGAAAATCACTATAGATTTCACGTGTCGACACCTCAGACGCCTGCCGGCTTTGCGCTTCTCGAGGCGCGCTTGCTCGATGTACTGAGATACATTCCTGAAAAGGAAGCGATGGCAAAAATATGGTGGATGCCGAAAGTAATCGATGATAAGAATGCATCCGCGTTGAAACTTGGGCTGACATGGTTGCCTTTTGATTTTCGTTCCAACATCTATGACCTGCGAGGTGTGGATCGCCCGATTGGTTTTGAGGAAAAACGTGACTTCCCGATTATGTGCAAAGACGATGTGGAATGGCTGCTTGCCACCATCGGCAAAGAGCGGGTATCCCGAGATCTCCCGATGATGGTGCCACTGTGCCCGGATTGGAAAACGTCTGATTTTGTTTTCGAATATGGAGTGATACCACCTATTGCATTTGATGCGCAGCGAATTCCCGACGTATTTATGAATGGTGCCAAGGAGAATAAGGCACCGCTTTCCTGGCGTGTTCCTCAATCATTGGCTGCCAGTCTGCCGCACGAAGAAGTGATCTTGCCGATGAGTTTGTGCAAAAAGCTGTTGACTCTCGCTGGAGAACCGGACGGATTACAACGCCGGATTGAGGAAGGACACATCTATTTCCTGGATCGTCCGATCAGTTATGAAGAAGCGAAGTTATCCGAACGTGCTTACTATAAGAAGATCATTCGTTTGGGTGCGCGGTAAACGAAAAGGCAAACTCGACCAACCTATTTATAGGAATATTGTCGCCAGATGGCGTTGTCAAGCAGTGGTTTAATGCGCCCGCGGATAAAAATCCTTGCTTTCCGGGCACATTAGTAGGGCGGGACCTTATGTCCGGTTTCTAAAAACCCATCGTCATCGTGCTCGACGCGCGGGGATATGGTATCGGCTCACGCACATCTAGGGGGGCTTCTGGTTCGCCGGAAGCAAAGGTAAACAATATGAGTAACGAGACATTTGATTACGATGATTTCGAATTGAGCACAAATGGCGAAGCGAGCTCTGGAGGCACCGCCACTATGACAGCCGATCCCGATCAAGAACTTGATTTGGAAACTAGTTCTGATGAAGTCGGAACCGCGCTTTCCATGCTGATTAGAGAATCAACTGAAGCAGCTCAACAGGCTCAAGCTCAAGCAGAAGCACAAGCACAAGCTGTAGAGACGTATGAAGAGTCTGCTGATGCAAATTACGATGAGCCCGAATTCGATTCTCTCGGCACCGAGTCAATGAATTATGGAACTTCCGTAGGCGAGGAAATCGAGCTGAGGGATGAGACTCCTTCTGGATATCCACCTGCAGAAGGCATGTACATCTCCAACAACATCGCAGCGCTCATGGCACCAGAACCGGCAGCTCAAGCTCCGGCTGCTCCCCAAGTGGCTCCAGCCCCGGCTCTCACTCCTGTTGCAAGTGCTCCGGCTCCAGCGCCTGTTCCAACCCCAGCACCAGCTCCCGCAGTTCAACCTGCTTCCTCTCCCGTTCTTGCACAAACAACGCCCTCTCCTTCTCTTGCGATGGCGCCGACTCCGGCATCAACCCCAGCTCCCGCCGCCGCTCCTGTTCCGCCCCCTGTAGTCGCTCAGGCACCAGCCCCAGTCCCCACCCCGACACCGGCACCGGCACTCACACCCACACTTGCTGCCCCTGCCACTGCCCCAGCACCCGCGCCAGCAGCTGTGCCTGCACCCGCACCAGCACCTGTTGCCGCCACACCCACGGTCACCCCGAATCCCACCTCAACACCGGCCAGGAATATGCAAACACTAGAACACATGCAAGCTACAGCTCAAGCTAATCACCTATATAAGGCGAGTGAATTCATTCGTAATTGGGTGTTAGCCAACCCTGATGATGACCAGGTATTGCAAGCCGGCTTCAATTGGGTCCAGAAGCATGAAGGGTCGGAGCACATCGGTTCCGCCATCAAAGGATTGCTCGAAGTCGGGTACAACCAACCTGTGTTTACGCTCATTACTGTGCGTTGGTTGACTGACTACTCCGACCACAATCTCGCTCCTCAAATTGTGCAGTTGTTGAGCCTCTAAGCTCACTTCTAACTGAACTTAAGCGACGACGTCCCCTTACCTTGACGTCGTCGCTTTTGCATGGCAAGATTTTAGTAGTGAAAACGGTTTTCATTTGCCGGTTGGCGGCGAAAACCGTAAATCATTACCTGGCTTGGGTTTCACCGAAAAGCGTGCTCGCTCTTCGTGCTCTTGCTAGTTAGAAGTTTGACCGTTAACGGTCAAACTTCCAGGATTCCCCTGGGACCCAAAAATACATTTTGGAGATCTAAGAGATGTCTGCGAGATATGCAAAAGGTGCGTTTTTGACCTTTGTCGGATGTCTTTTGGTCCTCGCTGTAATTTCCTGGGCACGCCCAGCATTGGCTGAAAAGGTTTATAAGATCGGCACTTCGGAAGTTGCGAAGTATGCTGACGCCCTTGCAATTGAATGTCCACAGCCTGAGATTCCGGCCAGCTTGCACGAGGAATGCTACAAATCCTGCTGCCTGGCTCGTTTTTCGATCAGTCATGAAGGCAAGCACGAAGTCTCAATCATCTCTTCGTCGGGCTCCGACGAGGTTGACGAAATCGCGCTGGCAACTTTGCGCCGCTGGAAGTTCAAGCCTGCTATGCTAAATGGCAAGCCAGTACAGTCGGTGAGAAAAATCAAAGTCGAGTTCGAGGTTGAATGAACGTTCAAGGTTCGCACGGGCACAGTCACAACAAGGGTCCGCAAAGTCTAAGGTTAACAAAGGGCGCAAAGAAAGTTCTCGAAGTGCTCGAACGCACAGATGAGTTGAGCAGTGCTCAAGACATTCACAGTGCGCTTCGTAATGAGGAAGACAGCCCGCCGGGTCTGACGACTGTCTATCGATCGCTTGAATCGCTTGTACAGCTGGGGCTGGTGCAGTCCGTTGATTTCGGAGATGGCGAAAGACGCTACGAGATGGTGAAGCCGGGTGAGCACCATCATCACCTGGTTTGTGAGAAGTGCCGCAACAGCGTGCACCTCGATCAGTGTCTGGTTCAGCAGCTGGAAGAGTCCATTCGGGCCAAATACAAGTTTGAAGTACGCGGGCATATTCTGGAAATTTTTGGACTTTGTGAGCAGTGCCAGGAAGCCATGGCGCCGGCCGGGAAAAAGTAATCTCTCGTTATTGATTCTGTGCTCCCGGCTCTGTTTGGCTTTCTGCCTTTTCTTATGCTCGTTTAATGAAAAATGAAAACGATTTCCATTTACAAAATGGACCTGGTGGCGTTCAATGTATTCAGTGCAACAGCGGCCCGAAAGTAATCGCTGCTTTTAGCTTTGCGCTGCCGAGCTAATCTGCGGCAAAAGGTCAACTCCCGGTAACCATAGGAAGGATGCAGGATCATGTCTGCATTTCTCGTTTTTCTGCGCATTTGCGCCATAACTCTAGCTGTTTTGACAATAATTGCTCCAGAAGCAATTGCCCAGGCAAAATCGCCAGAGCCGCCGCCTGCTCTGGAGTCGCCAGCACAAAATTCCGATGCATCGCCTCAGCTGCGCGAAACGCCTTTGCCGCCGCCGCCGACAGACAAACCGCCGCCGCCGACTGTTGCAGCTCCTCTTTCAACGCCTTCGTCGAAACCTTCGGCGAAGACGTCCACGCCGGCGATTGTTCCTGAAATCAATGTAGAGCCGCCTGCAAAAGGACGAAGCACCATATATGGTGTGGTTAAGGATGATGCAACACGCAAGCCACTTGCCAAAGCACGAATTGTCCTGTCAGGCAAAGACGAAGAACATAAGCGCCATCATCTAGAGACCGGTCCCGATGGGACTTACGTGTTTAGGGATATCGAGCCTGGCAACTGGACGCTGACTTTTTCGCACAATGAGATGCTGTCGCATACAGAAGAAATTTCGATTGCGGCCGATCAGTCCAAGGGCGTCAACGTAGTTCTCGAGGATTTAGAGCCTGTCGATGTGATGCGTGTTACAGGTAAGCGCACGCTTATACACCCTGAGAAAATCGGCAGCACCACCAATATTCCGCGTCGTGTTTTGGAAGAGTATCGCTCGGGAAATGATTTGCGGCAGCTGATTGAGAGTACTCCTGGTGTGATCACGGACACGTACGGCAATATCATCACACGCGGCGAGCACAATTCAATCAACTACGAATTGGACGGGGTCGTGCTTCCGGAAGCCGCCGGAGTGCTTCAGCAGTCGCAGCCGGCGACGCCTCGTTCTCTGCAATCGATGCAGGTGGACATCGGTGGTTACGAGGCTCACGACGGTGGTGGTCCTCTAGGCGCAGTCGTGCGCATGAAGTCGAGAAATATCGAGGCCAAGCCGAAAGTCACAGTCGGTGGTCAAATCGGTGGACCGATGGCTGGCAATGTTTACTATGACACCACAGGCGCTTTCAGCGCTGATCCCCGCAGTAAGTTGCATCGGCTGCGCTGGGAGTCGTCCGGGCAATTCATCGGCACTTCATATCGGTTGGTTCCGTACACGAAACAGTATTCTTATAACCAGGGAATGGACATCAACACCCTGTCAAAGCTTGAATATAAGCCGAACGAGCGTGATACTTTCCGTTTGACTGCCGGTATCAACCAGAGTTTTATGCGTGTTCCCCTGCCGCAGACTTCCGCTTCGCTCGGCGTAAGACAGAAGCAAACGGACATGCAGAACTTCATTATCGCTGCTTGGCGGCGCACCGGACGGCGTTTCTATGATGAAGCAAACATCGCCCTTACCAACGCCTTCTACCGAGAGACCTTCTCTAGTCGTGGTCAGGTTTTCGATCCGCTGCCTGTGGTTAATGGTGAAGAACCTCAGATAAACAGTGTGCAGCCGACTGCCAGGCGCTTTAACTATGTTTTTTCTGCCCAGGGCAATGTGAAAAAGCTGGTGCGCACGCATCATCTCGAGTCGGGTTTTTACTCGGAAATCCGTCCGGTGCAAACCTCCTACGGGGCTGTATATAGAAACGCCAATCTGGTCGCCTCAGCCGACTCTCAGGGCGCCTTGCCGTATGGAGCCGTGATCAATCCATTTACATTTGAAGTCGGCGGCCCCAATATCACGGGTGGTATCACTAAATTCAATGGATTCCGCTATCTGCAAAGCGGTTGGGCCCAGGATACCTGGAAGCCGAAAGATGGTTTCTTGAGGCGACTTACGGTCAACGCAGGTGTGCGCGCCGACGTTTATCACGGCGTTTTTGGAAACACCCTTAAGGTCGCTCAAACGATGCTGACCGTGCCTGGAGTCGAGCCTTTTGATCTGACACCGTTCAAGCGTCAGACAGTTACCGACGCGCAGGCGAGCGGTCGCTTCGGAGCATCCTTTGTGATTACACCGAATGCGGTACTGAGAGGTTCTTATTCCAATCTCTTCACACCGCCGCCAGTGGATGTGTTTGTCACCGCACCGCTCATTGAAGATGGTCAAACCAACGGGATTTACAACGGAACTATAAGACCTTTGAGAGCCACCCGGGGAAATCTTGTCGACGTCAGTCTGGAGAATCAATTCGGTCCGCGTCTGGTGACGCGCACTAACTTGTACTATAAAAAACTGAACAATTTCGGCGATTCCGGTGTGATTCAGAATACGCCGCTCTATAACCGTCTTCAACTTTCGAATCAAGAATCTTACGGTGTGGAGTCGAGGCTGGAGCTGAAACCTGCGCGCGATGGTTATGGTTTCAACGGTTTTGTCTCCAGCACTGTCCAGGTAGCGTACCTGCGCGGCACTGGGGCTGTCACCGGCGGCATTTATGAATTCGAAGAAGGTCCACGAGACAAGTATCCGGACCACGACCGGCGTTATTCTCTGACGGCTGCCTATGGATATCGCTCCAAGCGCGGATGGTGGGTGCTTGCGGACGTACAAACCCTATCGGGGCTGCCTAATCGTCTGGACCCGGAGATTTTCGGACCACAGCCGAAACGCACACCCCGCATTACTCTTCTCGGGTTGAGCACCGGCTACAACACGCCAAAATCAGTTCGGGTTAACCGTTTGATACCGTCCAGTTTTGATGTCCGGCTCGATAACATCCTTAATGAACGCAAGCCCACGAATTTGGGCAGCCCATTCCAGGGAACCCGCTTCCTGTTACCGTTTCGACTCCTTTGCGGGGCTTCATGGCAGGTGTAGAAACCTGATGATAAGATAGAAATACAAATGGATATCGTTTTCACGTGGCAAAATGCAGTAGGAACAGGTGTTTCGAGCAAAGGTGACCCGCGATTACTGACCCTGCACAGCGCGATAAGACGGCCCTGGACGGCAAAGAACTGGTTGTGGAAATTCACTCCAGTGGAGACTGCTGTGGCGGGCATTCGCGCGAACAGACGGTGGAAACAGTGAACCAAACGAAGTCCTCCGGATGCTGCGGAGAAAAGGGTCACAAACATAGCCACGGTCATTCACATGAGCGTAAGGTTCCAGCCGGTGCGACGGGCGCGTTCTCGGTCGTGCTTGGCGACGAGGTTCTCGTCAGCGCCGAAGAGAGCAAAGCTCACCAGGAGCACCACAAGAAAGTTCAGACGACGCTTCTTCTGGACAATCTGGGCATATTCGCGTCGACGCTTTGCCTGATTCATTGTATGGCAATGCCGTTCATCATTGCTTTCTTGCCGTTTCTCGGCTTGCAATTTCTTGAAGGCGAGCTGGCGCATCGAGTCATAGCCCTATTCGTATTCGCTTTTGCCATTTTTGCTATCGGTCCCGGTTATATGCAGCACCGTCGCAAGCAAGTGCTATTCGCCACGATTTTCGGACTGCTCCTGGTCGCAGCGGCCCTTTTGGTAGCCGGCCCGATTTTCGGCGAGCAGTACGAACTGCCCTTTATCACGACTGGAAACCTGATTTTGGTGATCACGCATTTGCGAAACAGGAAGTTGTGCCAATGTGCTCACTAGAATATTTGCTGACAAATAGCCACAGCCGACCTGTCTCAGTCGGTCTTTATATAAGCATCCCGTTGTTGCTTCGCAGCCTGGCGATCCGCTATTTCGGATAGCTTTTAGCGCCTTTAGAGTCCAACCGATATGCTGAATTGCTGGTGGTAGCGCTGCGTCTTGCGCAATTGGCATCACATTTGGTGGCGGACTAATTCTACTCGGTATCCTTTTTAAGAGCGAGTTTTTTCTTCGTGCTCTGCAGTCTGCTGATTCCGTCGCGATCGGTCATTATGAGAAGTTTGTCGCCGACCGAGAGAACTTTGGAAGGTGGCGGATTCCAGTCCAGCTCTCCGCCGGCCTTCTCGTGCATGAGCACGGTCACTTCATTCTTATAACGAACGTCATCAATGGTTTCTCCGACCAGAGAACTGTTGGCCTCTACCGTCAGCTGGTAAGCGTTGATGGTCAGTCCGCCGAACTCGAAGGAGTCAATAATGTTTTCGCTGATAGCTGCTTGCGCGAAGAGTCTGCCTGAACGTGCAGAGGAGCTGTAAACGCCGTGGATTCCCAGGCTTTTCTGCACTTTCTTGGCCAGCTTCTGGTCGAACATTCGAATAATGATCTTGATGTCGGGATTGTATTCGCGTGCTGTCAGGGCTGTTTCCAGGTTGACCATATCGTCATTGGTGACGCAAATGACCGCTTTAGCCTTTGACAGATTGGCGTTTTCCAGCAAGCGAGTATCGCGAGCGTCGCCGAATAATACGGGGATGTCACTGCCCGCTACTTCATGGGCGAAGCGAGAGTCTTTGTTTGCTTCGATTACCACCATCATTTCGTCGAATTGTTTCAAATGCTGGACAACGCGTACCCCTACGTTGCCTAGCCCGCAAATGACTACGTGATTTTCGAAATTAGCAGCGAGCATTTTTTGCCACTCCGTTGAATATCGTTTTCTTTGTATCAAGATGTTGCCTAGGTGGACGACACCTTCGGCAATTACAAGCAGACCGAGCAAAGGCAGGAAGAAGAACAGCGGAGCGACCCGCCAGTCGTCCGAATAGTTGAGTGGTGTTTCGAAAAACATCATCAACCATGTGCAATACGCCGTTTGCAGCCACGACATACTGTGGTGCGGGAGATCTTCTTTCGGGTAATAGAGGAAAAGCAGTGTATTGGAGATCGCGAATGTGATCACCAGAAGATAAAAGAACCCATGAAATTCATTCCAAAGAACTCGCAAAAAAAGCACGAAGCGTTTCGCCTTCTTTTTTAGCTCGGAAGATGAAACCGTTGGCACAGACACCGTCGATACTGAGTATTGGGAACTTCTGGGTTTCCTGACCGTCACACTTTGCAGTAAGTATAGCGGACGCCCATTTTAAATTAGCCCATTTTAATAGTCTGTCCGAACCATCGTACAGGTTTGAAACTTTACACATGTAAAGTAGTTGGCGTGTTATCATTCTCGGGCTGTTAACTGGTGCAAAACATGCAAGCCACTTCTGCCAGTTCGTCGCTCAGATTTAAGTCCTTCGCTCTGGCGATTGTCTTGTCTTCGTTGAGCGCACCACAGGTGGTGCAGGCTGCCGATGCTACGGTTGTTGCAGCAAAATCGGCATCGTCAATTGGCACAACTGCCGCTGAAGCCGTACCGGCAATACACGTGATGAATTTCGAGCGAGTCTCGCCGACTCTGATGCGCGGCGGAGCCCCTTCCTTTCAAGCGCTGAAAGAGCTCAAGGCCGCCGGGGTCAAGACCATTGTCAATTTGAGAGGTGTCGGCGGCGCGTCGAAGAAGGAAGAGCGCGCGGCTAAAGAGATCGGACTGGATTATTACAATATTCCGATGGGCTATTCCGATCCTAATCTCGCCAAAGTCTCCAGTGTTCTAGATATCATGCGTGACCCGGCCAAGCAGCCCGTCTATCTTCATTGCATGCAAGGCGCTGACAGAACAGGCATGATGGTCGGCATCCATCGAATTCTTGCCGATGGCTGGCAATTCGATAAAGCTTATTCAGAGATGCGCAGTCACCATTTCAAGCCGTTTCTCATTCCCATGAGGCGAACGGTTCAGGCTTTCGCCAACGGCAGATACACGTATGTAGAACGTCAGGGCGTGAGTATAGCCGGCGTTTCCGCCAAGCCCAACGCCAAGATTGCCGCGGAGAAGCCTCTTTAGCCGGCGTTTAGTGCGCCTGGCGTTTTCTGAGTGAAGATCGCACGAGAAGTGGGAGCTACAGCGTGCCGTTTCCGCCGCGTCCTTTCACGTCATTCCACAAGGCTTGTTCGTCATAAGTATCGGCATTGGACACTTCACTGGGCCCGAACTCGCGAATGACCGAATTGCGCCTGTTCTGCTCCAAGGACATCATGCCGGGGTCGAGGTCGTATAACCTGTATAGCGGGTCGAGAGATGTATGCATCTGCGCCAAAATACTTTCCACCTCCGTGCCAATCAGCTGAAAAGCTGCTTTAGCTTGCGGAGTGCTTGCATGTGTATCTATATCGTCTGCCAGGCGAACTAAACGGTCGGTTTCCTTGACCAACTTCGTAAGCAGCTGCAGAACAGAAATATCTGTTGTGCGGTTATCTTCGATCATCGGCACTTCCTCTTCTCCTATTAAATCACCTGCGGACGAAGGGCAACAGCACTTAATTCAAGCACTGAGAACTTCTTTGTACATTTGACCGGTGCATTCAATTCTGCGATCATAGCCGCCAGTAGGGCATTCAAGCCGTGACAGGCGGCGTTTGTGCGCCACACTTTAATTGAGATTGCCCAAGAATTTTTCATGAATAACGGATGATTGAGTCCAGCCATACCGCGGTAAATACACCTCTCCTTGAAATCCAGGGTTTGAAGACCGTCTTTCCTACTGAAAATGGGTTGGCGGTAGCTGTCGATGACCTTGGTTTTTCAGTGCAAAAAGGTTCTGTGCTTGGCATCGTGGGAGAGTCGGGCTGCGGCAAATCCATTACCTCACTTTCCGTGCTGCGGCTGGTGCCGCCGCCGGGGCGCACGGTGTCGGGCAAAATTCTCTTTGAAGGACGCGACCTCTTGACCTTGTCGGAGGCGCAGATGCGCTCCGTGCGCGGCAATCAGATTGCACTTATTCCACAAGATCCGATGACATCGCTCAATCCTGTCTACACGGTGGGCGATCAGATTATGGAAGCAATCGAATTGCATCAAAAGGTCGGCAAGAAGGAAGCCAGGCAAAGAGCAATCGAAGTTCTCGATCAGGTTCGCATACCGCAAGCGGCTACGCGCATTGACGATTACCCCCACCAATTTTCGGGTGGCATGCGTCAACGTGTGATGATTGCCATGGCTCTTTCTTGCAATCCGAAATTGTTGATAGCCGATGAACCGACGACTGCTCTCGATGTCACCGTTCAGGCGCAGATATTGGAATTGCTGCGGACAATCCAGCGGGAGCACGGCATGTCGATTCTTCTCATCACGCACGATCTTGGCGTGGTTGCTGAGATGTGCGACAACGTGGCTGTCATGTATGCCGGGTCGGTTGTGGAAATGGCTGAGGTGAATGAGCTTTTCAAAAATCCTCTTCATCCGTACACAATCGGACTGATGAATTCTCTGCCTCGTCCAGGCAATCAACGCCTGACACCAATACAGGGCCAGCCTCCCAGCCTGGTCGATCTGCCCAAGGGCTGCCGATTCGCCGATCGCTGCCTGCTGGTAGAGCCGAAAAGTCGCGAAGCGGTGCCGCCGCTCGAAGAGAAAGCGCCGGGCCATGTGGTCCGCTGCGCCGTTGTTACCGGTCCCACTACTGATATTCGATTAGTTCCACAAGAGGTGCATTGAGATGGTAAGCCAGAGCGCGACCAAAGCAAAGAAATCAACCCAGGCACCAGAGAGAAAAAAGCCCATGCCCGCCAAAGACATTTACCGCATTCCAACTACTGCTCAAATAAGACGTCTGGAGTCCGATTGGATTGCCAAATGCGATCCTAATTGGGGCCAGGTGCTCATGGAGGTGGCCGGACGTGGAGCAGCGGAAGCCGCATTTGAAGTTTGGGAGCAGCGCAATGAGACGCAAACCGGGTCGGTGGCTATTTTTTGTGGCCGCGGCAACAACGGCGGGGACGGATTTGTCGTTGCCCGTTACCTGCATCTCTGGGGAGTGCCCGTGCATGTTTGGGTGGTAGGAAACACCAAAGGCCGGGGCGCGCAAGCAGACCAGGCGATGACCACGGTGGAGAGCAGCACCAATAGAGACATACTCAAGAAGATGGGCGTTGAAGTGCGTTCGTTTGCTTCAGATCTTTCGTCCAATTTCTTCGATACTCCTGACGGAAAACAATTGTCCTCCAGCGTCACGGTAATCGTCGACGCCCTGCTAGGAACAGGAATCGATCGAGACGTGGATGCTGTTTTCATGCACGCAATAGAGATGATCAATGGCAGCGATGCGACAGTTATTGCAGTCGATTTGCCCTCCGGCATTCACTCCGATTCGGGTCAGGTTATGGGAGCGGCGGTGCGGGCGCATGCCACGATTACCTTTGGCAATGTCAAGCCAGGATTGATCAATTATCCAGGCGCCGAGTACGCCGGCGAATTGCGCGTCATCGATATAGGCTTGCCGGAAGCCTCGCTAGAAAAGCCGATTATTCATCTGACATCGGCCGAATTGGTAAAAGACCTTTTGCCGAAACGCCCGGCCAATTCACACAAAGGTTCTTTCGGATATCTGCTCACGATTGCAGGCAGCCTGGGGATGTCCGGCGCAACCATGCTGGCTACGGAGAGTTCTCTTAAAGTCGGCACCGGATTATGCATACTTGCAACGCCATCATCCTTGGTGCCTCATCTTCCGGCAAAAGAAGTAATCTACCGTCCTATTGCTGAGACCGATGAGGCGACAATCGCGCCTAAGGCCCTCTGGGAGCTGGAAAAAGACCTCGATAAAGCGACGGCTGTGGTGCTCGGACCGGGACTGTCGACAAACGAGGAAACTGTTTCCTTCGTTCATAAATTCATGTCCAAAGTCATGGACCGCTCCAATGAAGTTCCATGCCTCATCGATGCCGATGGTTTGAATTGCATAGCCGAGAACACCAAGGTCTTCCCTGAGGACGCAAAGCACATCGTGATTACGCCGCATCCAAAAGAACTGTCCAGATTGCTCGATGAGTCTACCTCGGAAATTCAGAAAGATCGAATCGGCTCGGCCACGAAAGCTGCTCAAGAATTCGGCTGCATTGTGGTTCTCAAAGGTGCTCACACGGTAATCGCCGACCCGGATGGCAATGTCTTTATCAATCCGACCGGCAATCCGGGGATGTCGACCGCCGGCTGCGGCGATGTTCTGTCCGGGATCATCGGCGGTCTGCTCGCTCAAGGAGTAGAACCATTCGATGCTGCCGTAGCCGGTGTCTATCTGCACGGACGGGCAGGCGACATCGCCGCCCACTCACTTGGCGAAGCATCAGTAACGGCAGGAAACATTCTCGAAAGTATTCCGGATGCTCTCTTGAGCATCCAGGACGAACTGGTCAGCGACCTGGAAGCAATGTTCGAGCCGATGTGATTCGCGCACGGCAGGAATTATTTCTCGCGAAATTTGTAGCCGACGCCGTGCACGTTTTCGATATGCGAAGGTTCGCCTTGAGTGTCGATTTTTCGGCGCAGTCGCAGCACTGAAGTCCTCACCGTTTCGCCTGATGCTCCTGCTTCCGATTTCCAGACCAGATTGATCAGAGCTTCTGTCGTGTGCACGACTCCCGGCTTTCGCATGAGCACTTCGAGCAGCGAAAATTCCTGGGGGAAAAGCTTCACCAGTTCGCCGTTTTTCCACACTTCATGTTTGAGAACATCCAGTTCCAGATCGCCCCCGCTCAGGACTTCGCTGACCATTTGAGCAGGGCGGCGCATCAACGCGCGCAAACGGGCTGAAAGTTCGCGAATTTGAAATGGTTTGGTCAGATAGTCGTCGGCACCGCCATCCAGTCCTTGCTCTTTATCGGACAAGTCGTTTCTGCCGGTGAGCATGAGAATTGGGGTTGTGCCTCCGCCCTTGCGAAATTCGGCAATCAGGTCGATGCCCACTCCGTCCGGCAACCCCCAGTCGAGCACGATAGCGTCATATGTATAGCCGGCCAGCATGGCTTTTCCATCGGCATAGGTCGAAACCACGTCCACTTTATGGTGTTCGTGAGTCAGCCATTTTTCGATAACATCGGCCTGATGGTCGTCGTCTTCAACGACTAGAATTTTAGCCATAGCAAAGAATTGTCAGCATCCGGTACTGGTCACACCCGGCGCCATTTTAGCACTATAATTGGATGCAAAGAAAAGCCAAAATCGCGCTGCCCGGCATGGCGGCAAGGATCTAAACAGTGAAGTGGAAGCTGACACTAAGACAAAAGGGTCTGCTCGTCGTTGCATTTTTGCTCGGCTTCGAACTTCTCTTGCTTGGCGGTTTTAGTTATTTGCTGCGTGATGCGCAGATGCAAATCGACCGATTGCAGGACGCACAGCAAGTGATCTCCAGTTTGCAGCGCCTCTCTACTCTCAGGGAGAAGGCTACAAATGGTTTGCTGGTCCAGATTCAGTTCTACAAAGACCCGCCGGGTTCAAGACGGTATTACGAGACTTTCCAAAAATACGTAGATGCATTTCCTGGTGAGTTGGTGCATTTCAAGAATCTGCTTAAAACCGATTCGGTGAATCGTTTTCGAGCTGAAGAACTGGACCGTGTTTGCCGGGCAGGAATGGCTGCAATTCAAGAGGAGAGAAAACTCTACTCTATGAAGGACTCTCTCCAGGAAAGAATCGTCATAGCGCGTCTTTCCAGTGTGATGTTTCACGCGGCACGCCTGACTGACAATCTAGTCGACTATTACACAAAGATCGAAAAGGACATCTCGCCTATCGAAGAGCAGTCCAGGGCTCGTTTGGAGCAAGCTGTCTGGGCAATCATGGTATTGAATGTCGCCCTGGCGATTGCCGTTGGACAGCTCTTCGTGCGTGGTATTACGCGAAGGCTTGCTGTTTTGACGGACAACAGTCATAAACTGGCGGCCGGAGTTCCTCTCAATCCAGCCATGGTCGGATATGACGAGATTGCCGTTCTGGATAATGTCTTTCACAGAATGGCCGGAACGCTGGCAGAATCCGCAAGGAAAGAGCGTGCCATTATCGAGCACGCTGTAGATGTAATCTGTTCCGTTGATTCTCATCTGGCATTTCTGGCAGTCAATCCCGCCTCAGAAACTGTTCTGGGATACAAGCCTGAGGAAATGATCGGCAAGCGTTGTCTCGATTTTGTGGTTGCCGAAGAGAGAGAGGCGACTGCTCTTGCCTTGAAAAATATCATTCGCGAACGAACGGTTGCGCAATTGGAAACTCGTCTTGTGCAAAAAGACGGAACAGTGATCGATGTGCTCTGGTCGATGCAATGGTCACAAGAAGAGCATGCTCTTTTCTGTGTTGTCCACGATATTTCCGGCAGCAAGGAGATAGAGCGGATGAAGCAAGAATTCGTCTCTATGGTCAGTCACGATTTGCGCACTCCGCTGTCTGCAATTCAAGGAACGATCGAGCTTTTCAGAGAAGGAATGTATAACTCCTCAGACGAAGCCGGCAAGAGCGCGCTTCATAAGATGTACTTGAGCACCAATCGACTGCTGGGTTTAGTCAATGACCTTTTGGACATTGAAAAGCTGGAAGCCGGAAAGATGGTGAAAGATCTTAAGCGCACCAATATCGATGACGTGATCAAGAAATCTATCGGTTCGGTGGCGGGCTTTGCGGAAGTGCATGAAGTGAAGATCGACTATCGCGAGGAAGATATTTTTGTCCTGGCGGACGAAGATCGCCTCGTTCAAGCCGTCGTCAATCTCCTTTCCAATGCAATAAAATTCTCACGCGCTCCCGCCGTTGTTACGGTCGAGACAAGCATTCCCGATGAGAAAGAATCACAGTTGAATGGCGCACAATCTCGCTACTGCGAAGTTCGAGTGGTCGACACCGGCAGAGGGATTAGCGAAGAAAAGGCCAAGACTCTTTTCCAGAGATACAGCCAGGCCGATAAAGGCGACAATAAGCGTGGAGTGGGAACGGGCCTGGGGCTGGCAATCTCCAAGGCTATTGTCGAATGTCATCACGGAAGTATCGGTCTGAAGAGCAAGGTTGATGAGGGGTCGACTTTTTGGTTTCGCGTACCTCTCTGGAGCGATGATTTTCAAAGGCAGTCCGGGGCTGGATTTAAGCCAGCTGACGCCCCTTCCGGCACTTAGCTGGAAGTTTGACCGATAACGGTCTAACTTCCAAAGCTGGTTGTCATTAAATTGTCATGACTGGCGGGCTATTTTCAGGTCACCCCCCGGACATGGCATTTTTAGATAATTCCGGCTGCACCCGGAGTGCGTAAGAGCTTGGTTGTCCGGGTTTCCCTTCGATTAAGCGAGACAGCCTATGGAATGCAGAGATGGCTATGAAGTAAAGGTCGACAATGCCTGTGTGCCGGCGCTTCTGTTTGATCCGCAGCTGATGTGCCGTGTAGACGATTTCGCCAAGAGCCCGTCTCCATTTTTGCCGACTTGCCAGATTGTCGAGACCTGTTCGCCTGAAAGCGCAGCCAATCAATGTACTGAAATAGTTCCGGAGCGCAATAGCGCTGAATGCACGGTCAAGGAGTACACGGACAGTTGGGGAAGAAAGCGAGTTGATGAAACAAATTGCGGTCAATCGCAGCCTTACAAAATTACGATTACTCCACCCGGCGGCGAGCCGATCGAGTTCAACTATAACGGCAAGGAATATCGCGCACCTTACAAGAACAGCAAGGGCGAAAACATTGGTTTTATCGCTTATTCTCTGCCGAAAGAGTACATCTATTATCACAACGACAAAGCGAAAACATCTTTCCTGGACATGAAGGATGGCACGCATGTGGTGAAAAAAATTCGCTCCGATGACGATTACGTGACCACATTTACCCATGACGGTGCGGTCTTCTTTACTCAGAAGGCGTCAGCAAAGGGCAGAACCGATACGGCTACTTATGCCGATGGTACTGTGCGAGTGGCTCAATACGATAGTTCTGAAACGATGACTAGACAGACCATTACACAGAAGGACGGGACGGTCACGTCGATTTCCAGAACCAAAGACGGTTCGCTGGAAGGTACGCGCAGAGACAGACATGGTCGTGTCCTGGAAGATGTGGTGCTTGTTTCCGATTATCCTATGCACAAGCCCGGCAGTGACGATCCGGATGCGGAGTATCTCGTTTTTCGCAATCGTAAAAATGGAGAGATGAGAGCGGTGGGCATGCCGTCCGATATCAAATATGATCGCGCGGCTCATTTTCAGCCGCTTTCATATGATGCGAATCTGGGCACCCTCTCCCTGGTGAACAAAGATGGCAGTACAATTTTGGAATCCAGTCAGGGACGCACCGATGTGCGTGCAAAGAATGGCTCGGTCACAGGTTCGACTGTCGCAGGAGAGATGTCTTTCTCCTTTCCCGACGGAGATGCCGGCGGCAAGAAGGCAATTGTTATTCATCCCGACCTTTGCGGCGCGCAGCTGAATCAGGATGATACCGTCGATCGCTGGTGCCGAGAGATTGAAGACAAGGCTATCAACGAAAAGCTGGAGCCGACCGAGAAAGCTTTTTTGAAAGCGCATGCCGATATTGTTGATAAGCGCGATTTTCTGGAGATACATCGCCGGTTTCGCGGCGATGAGACAAAGTTGCGTAATTTCTATTCGAAATTGTCCGAAATAGATAATGTCACAGGTTTGAGCCAATCAGAAAAGAATGCGCTTTGCAAAACTATGATGCATCATGTTGCCTATCCCGATGAAATCGTTCAAGGACGTTCTCCGACCTGCAACGTAGCGGTGCTGCAGATCGAGATGGCTAAGCAGCGCCCGACCGAATACGTTGATTTCGTGGTCGATGCTCTTTCGGCGGACGGCAAACCTTATAAATCAATCGGCGGCAAGACTGTTCGTTTTGACGAAGCTAATTTGAAAATGACCGACTTGAGCGGCAGAGATCTCGCCAGCCGTGTTTTTCAAACAGCTGCATTGCAGCTGAATTTTTATCCAAGTACATTTAAGAACACTGTGGATGGAACAGGAAAGAGTGGTCGCTCTCAAAAAGAATTCGACGGTTTGAACACCAAAGATATAGCCGAACTTCGATATCAATTGACCGGTGAAGAGACAGCAGAGTGCTGGATTTCATCGTCCGACGATCTGGAAAGAGCTTTGAGAGTGAATGGAGGAAAACCCATAGTCATTCGAGTCAACGGCGACCAACCGCCTTTCACGAAAGGGGAAGAAAAATCCGATCGCAAAGGTACGGGCTCGCATGTCGTTATCTTGAACAGCATTGAAAGCGGCAGTCCCAAGAGAGCTAGAATCAGCAATCCGTGGGGACCAAGCGATGACGCGGCAGGCACCGGTTTGACCATGTCTGTAGACGAGCTCTTCAAGAATATGCAATTTGATACGGAGTCCGATTTCGGCATTTTGCTCTTGCCCGGCAAGCGCGGCACTACAGGAACAATCGTCAACGGCAAATACGAGCCGCTTTGATTCGCACTGTCATTAGATTGTAACGGCGTCGCTTATATACTCGATACATCAGAGGCGCCCACGAGCTGGTGGACTTCACTGATGCCGAGGCGGTTTCAGCCGCCCCTTTGAAGAAATCCAATGCTTTCAATGTATTGGAAAATCTCGGCAAAGCAGGCTGCCTGCGAATGCCTTGCTTTGCCGAATTACCATTTTTTTGTACGGGACAGCCGAGAGAGGAGGGTTTTTGGACCCTCCTCTCGATTTATGACAGTGCCGATTCCAGGTAAGTAAGTGTGCCTTTTGAAGCATCCAGTCTCACTTTGACTCCAATCGGAGCGGTCAAGGCACGCGCCGATTGGCCAAGCGGCATCCCGAAACAGCAAGGTTTATTGACTGCTTTCATGCGATCGCCGAAGAGGTCCTCGATTGAATACATATTGAAGCAGTCTTCCGTCCGGCAATTCTCGAAGTCGCCCAGCGCCACTCCTGAAACATCATTCAAGGCGCCGGCTAAATAGAGATTGGTAAACCAGCGATCGAGAATGCCATGGTCTTCATTGATGTCTTCCAGGAAAAGCACCGCATTCTTGAATGAAGGTTGGAACGGTGTGCCCATCAGTGAGCCGAGGGCGGTGAGATTGCCGCCCAGGAGAGCACCTTCGGCCGTTCCTTCTACGGCCGCATATGAATAGGCGATTTGCCATTTATCGTCGGGAACGCGCGCTCTCGATTTCGAAGATCCATCGAAACTTGCCTCCAGTCCCCAATAATTCGATTGTATGGAAGGAAGTTTGTCTTTGGACGTGACGGCAAGTTTTAGCGCATCAAAAGATTGCCGGCTGGAGATGCGGTCCATATTAGGAGCGTGGAAAGTGATCACGCCTGTTTTTGCGTAGGCTGCCAGAAGAATATGGCTGATATCGTCACTGCCGGCGATTATTTTCGGACTTTGCTTGAGAGCCTGCCAGTCGATCTTGTCGACCAGATGCAAAGCTCCATAGCCTCCCGTGACGCAGAAGATGCCGGCGATGCTCTCATCTCTGAGAGCGTCGTTGAAATCGGACACGCGTTCTTCATCGGTACCGGCCATGGTGCCATAAATTTTCAATGCGTTTTTGCCGACGACCGGTTTGAGCCCCATTTGCTCGACAATCGCTTTGGCTCGATTGACAGTGGCCGGGTTGTGGGGGCGACCGGCAGGGCACAGGATCGCTACTCGCTCTCCTTCTTTCAGTGCTCGAGGTTTGATGATAGATTCTTCGTGCGGTTTTGACGCAAGTGCGGCGCCTTTATCTTTTGCCGCCGTTTTTGCTTGTGCCATCTGTTTCGTTCCTTGTGAAAAGATCGTTGCTGAAATTAGAGCCTTGGTGCCTTTGCTTAGCAGAGCGCGTCTGGATATGTGCGTCTTTGCGCAAACTGCTCCGGTTGTCATCTTTTCGACTCCTCAGAGTGTCGCATTCTCTTCGATTTTGAAGCGGACACCGCTGTCTGACGCTTCCAGTGATGCCATCACCCCTAGTGGTATCGTAAATTTTTCCTTGCTGTGGCCGAAGCGCAATCCGTAAATGACCGGAATGCCCAGCCCGGAAAGTCGCTGCTCGAGGATGCGGTCCAGGCTGAAATTGAGTGGAAAGCTGTTTCTTCCGCTGCCGCCCGGATTGCAATTAGTGCATTCGCCGATTATTATGCCTGCCGCTTTTTGCAGCTTGCCGGCCAGATGAAGTTGATAGAGCATGCGATCTATCTCATGCGGTTCGGCGTCGAGATCTTCCAAGAATAGAATCTTTCCTTCAGTATCAATCTCGTATGGCGTGCCCATCAGTTGACGTATGAGAGTCATGCAGCCGCCGGTTAAACGTCCGCGTGCCTTGCCCCCTGTAATTATGTGTCGAGAAGGCGGGCCTTCAGGATTCCAGAGCTCCTTGTCCTCTTTGTCGGTGATGAGGCCGATGGGTTTATTGCTCATCACTGCTTTCAGATAGTTATGGTAGGTGTATGAACCTTCAAAGAAGCCTCCCATCATCGGTCCGTGGAAGGTGACCAGACCGGTTCTTTGATGTATCGCAAGCAGAAACGATGTGATATCGGAGTATCCGACGATGATTTTGGGATTTTTGGCGATCAGATCGTAGTCGATGCCGTTCAGCAGTCTGGCGGCGCCGTTGCCGCCGCGCATGGGCATGACGGCTTTTACTTCCGGGTCGGCCCACATGGCATTGAAGTCGGCGATGCGATTTTCATCGCTGCCGGCAAAATCGCTGTAGCTGTCGAATAGGTGCTTGCCGAGCTTGTACTTGAGTCCGATTTTTTTCAGCCATTGATATGTATATTCGATCTCTGTTTCATTCTCGAGCGGGCTGGCCGGCGCGACTATGCCGACAGTGTCGCCCCGGACCAGGTGTTTGGCTTTGAGAATGGTTTGGCTGCCGGTGGCGTGGTCACCATTGCTCCGGAAGCGATTGTCCTTGCCCTTTTTCTCTGCGGACTTCTCATCCTTTGAGTCGTTCTTCGCCTCGGCGGACTTGCCTGTGATCCCGACCATGAGAGCCGTAGCGATGCCAGAAAGCAGGTCGCGCCTGGGCAATCTCGGCAATCTTGCCAATCTTGCCAATTTGTCGTCGGTCCCAACTGACACGGACGCCGGAAAAGGCAGGTTTTGGGACAGCTCCATATCGAATCACCTGATTGAAGAAATTGACCTACTGCGAAATTTTAGCATTGTCTAAGTTTTGCCGATTTCCTCCAAAACCATTGCCTGCGCTCCATTTGCGAATGTAATGGCGGCCGGCCGGGGCTTGGCTGTCCGATAGCAAAGTGATATCATTGTGCTAGCGGTTCGATATTAACTTCCGCAACGAGGACCCCGAAAATGACTCAAGAAAAACTTCACTGGCATCTGAATGGCATCGCAGCCTGGGTTGGGCTTTTCCTTCTTCTGGCGATGATTGTGTTCTGCATTGCTTCGCTGGGGTCTCTGATTCACAGTTTGACCATCGGGTCCCTCAAAGATCCGGCTCCCTTGTATTTGCCTTTTGGCATGTTCTTGTTCTCCTTGTGGTTGCTTACCGGATTTACCGTCATTCAGCCCAATGAGGCGCTCGTGCTCGTTTTTGTCGGCAGCTATAGCGGGACCGTGAAAAACAATGGGCTGGTTCTCGTCAATCCCTTTTGCTCGAGAAAGAGGATCACTCTCAGGCTGCAGAATTTGCACAGCGATATTTTGAAAGTGAACGACAAGCGAGGCAATCCTATTGAGATTGGCGCCGTGATTGTCTGGCAGGTTGCAGAGCCGGCAAAAGCCATATTCGATGTGGATAATTATCTGGTTTTCGTGAAAATCCAGAGTGAAGCTGCTGTTCGACATCTGGCCAATATGTATTCATATGACAGCGATGACGACGAACACACTCTGCGCAGCGGTATCGATGAGGTCTCGCATGCCCTCAAAGAGGAGCTCAATCAGCGTTTGTCTACGGCTGGAATTTCCATAATCGAGGCGCGCATTGCCCACCTTGCCTATGCCCCTGAAATAGCCGCTGCGATGTTGAAGCGGCAGCAGGCCGAAGCGGTGATTTCGGCCCGGCGTGCCATCGTAAGTGGTGCAGTAAGCATTGTTTCCGACGCGCTGAAGGAACTGACCGCCGCGCAAGTCGTCAGTCTGGATGATGAACGCAGGGCCGCCATGGTCAGCAATTTGCTTGTCGTGCTTTGCAGCGACACGCAGGCGCAACCGATAGTCAATGCCGGAACTCTGTATTAAACAAGCGATTTAGAGGGCGCCCGTGGCCAGAAAATCATTTCTCTTGCGAATAGATCAGCAGCTCTATGACGAAATCGAGTCGTGGGCGCAGCAGGAGATGCGCAGTGTCAACGGGCAGATAGAATACATTCTTCGGCAAGCGGCGCTCAAATACAAAGGAAAAGGCGGCATTCTCGATTTGAGGACCGGGCAAAAAGAGCTCAACGACCCTCTGGAGTAGTGGTTTCGGTCTTTTCGATGACGACTCTTGCCAAGGTGGCGTCTGCGTGGCGCTCGCGAGTATCGTGAATGCCTCTCGTCTGTATATCTCGCCGGTTGTTGAGGCAGACGGATTGCCCTTCGTAAGTTATAGTAATCAGTTCTGACTCTCGATCTTGAGTCGGCAACATCATAGAACCATTGCTCTCAGCCAAAAGTGTCATGACTTCAACAATGCTCAAAACAGACGGTCTTCCCGCACACCTTGCAAAGCACCTGCCACTGTTTTCAAACGATCAAAAGAAGTGGCTTGCCAAGGCCGTAGCCTTCGCAGACTCCATATCGTTGGAAGAGACGAAGCGTTCCGATTCTGAAAATACATTTCGGCGCGATCTTTTCGAAGCAGCTTGCCGGGAAGGTTTGGGTGCTTTGCCATTTCCCACGACATATGGTGGCTCGGGCGGAGACTACTTGAGCTTTGTGCTCGTTAATGAAGAGTTCGCTCGCCGCTGCGTCCCTGTTATGAGTTCGCTGGGCGTGCATGTCCTCTGTCAGGAGCCTGTCTACAGGCATGGCTCCGAAGACCAGAAGAAGAAATATTTGCCCAATTCTTCCAGTGGAAAGTTTCTTGCCGCTTTCGGTTTGACCGAGCCAAATGCAGGCTCCGACACAGCTGCCATTTCCACGACAGCCAAGTTGAGCGCTGACGAATATATTCTCAATGGCACGAAGACTTTCATCACCAGCGGTGCTTCGGCTGATTACTTTATTGTCATGGCTCGCCTTTTGAACGATGACGGCAGCAAAGAAGGCTCGCCCGGCATAACGGCGTTTATTGTCGAGAAAGATTTCCCCGGCTTTCAAATCGGACAGAAATTCGACATGCTCGGCATGCGCGGTTATTCCACCTGCGAAATCGTCTTCAGCGACTGCCGCGTGCCTAAAGCCAATATGCTCGGAGCGCCTGGCGACGGGCGTAAAGTGGCCCTGGGAAGTCTGGCCAAAGGGCGTGTCACTATCGCCGCGCAAGCGACCGGCTGGGCCCAAGGAGCTCTTGATGCAGCTCTAAAGGTGGTTGCGAGCACTGAACACGGTCGAGAAAGTGGGCAACTCGATTATTTGATAGGCAGTCTTGTCCTCATGGTCGAATCTGCCCGAGCGCTTACATATCAGGCGGCGCGCAGCATCGATAGTGGTGAATCGGATGTCACCCTGGCGGCGATGGCCAAGATTCAAGCGACGGATGCAGCCATGAAAGTCTCGACTGAAGCCATATCGCTGGCGCAGGAAAAAGGGTTGGAATCCGATCTACTTATAGAGCGAATTTTCCGCGATGCTAAAGCGGGACAAATATATGAGGGAACTAATCAAATTCAGCGCATGCTCATCGCCCGAAGCCTGCTCAAGTAGGCAGCGAGCAAAAAAGTAATTTTCTAAGCAGTAGAAATCGATGGAAAAAACACCTGACACACAAGCGGCAGAAATTCAGCGCAGCGAGGCCGCGGCCGCTTATAGTGCAGCTTACAGCGGTCCGATTTCCGGAGATTTGATCCCGACTCAGTATAAAGTCGCTGCGGTGCTGTTTGTCGTAGCACTGGCCGTGCCGGTGTTTATGCAACCGAATTTGGTGTCAGCCGCCAAGGTATTGATGTTTTATTTCATGCTTTCGGTTGGTTTGCTCTGCCTGACCATCTTCTTCTTTCAGGGATGGATACTGGAGAAGCTGAGACTGGCTGAAGATATTGCCGATATGGTTCAGGATGAAGCGACAGTTCAATTAACGATGGTAAATCATAAATTGGCCGAACTGAATTATCGCTTCGTCGAGAAACACGACGCATCGACAAGCGATGTGTTGCCTGATTTTTTGAAGAATCTCACACCTTTTGCCATGCTCTTTCTCAACAAAGAAAAGAGCATGGTGCGCTGGGCGATGTTGGGAATGAAATTTGCCAAAAGCGCGATGGATCTATACAAGGCGCGTGAGAACGACAATGGCAAGCAAGTCTCAAGCGATCGCAGAGCGCGTGAGCATAAATGACCTCTCATACAGCGGGTTTCGCAAATATGTCACAGGGCGTTCAGTCCGAACCATCTTTTGATTTCGATGCGTATGTCGGTGCGCGCAAATCTCTTATAGAAGAACGCCTCGATCGCTATTTGACCTCCGATAAAGGAGGGGTTCTCTGGGATTCCATGCGCTACTCGGTCCTGTCCGGCGGCAAGCGCTTGAGGGCGATTCTCTGTCTGGCGGTAGCAGAGGCTATGGCTTCCAGTCATCTCGAGGTGCAGCTAGGACCACAAGGCAGCCTGGCGGCCAGCCATGAAAGTCAGAAGCTCGATATTGCCGACATCATTGAAATTGCTCTGCCTTGCGCGTGTGCAATTGAGATGGTGCACGCGATGAGCTTGATTCATGATGACCTGCCCGCGCTTGACAACGACGATCTCAGAAGGGGCAAACCCACTAATCACAAGGTTTACGGAGAAGCTGTCGCCTTGCTTGCAGGTGATGCGCTGTTAATGTTGGCAAATCAGATCCTTATAGAAGAAACGCCGCGCAGCGTCGATTCGGACACTTTGCTCTCGGTTGTCTCTGAATTGGCGCGGGCAACGGGTCCTGAAGGAATGGTAGGCGGGCAGGTGTCCGACATGATTTACACAGGGGTTCCGGGAAGAGACGGCGCCGGTGGCGGTAAAGATATGTTGCAAAGAGGTGGAATTGCAACAGAATTTCAAGAAGTTCTCGATGGTCAGCCGGTTCTCACCGCCAATGTTATGGAAGAGATACACAGAGCTAAAACCGGTGCGCTGATTAGGTTTTCCGTTTGGTCAGGCGCCCGCCTGGTGGGCGCTCCGCTTGACAAGCTGGACAATTTGGCATTGTACGGAGAGGTTCTGGGCCTGGCTTTTCAGATTGCCGATGACCTTCTGGACGTCACCGGTGACGCTGCCACCCTCGGTAAGACTCCCGGCAAGGATGAGGCTGCCGACAAAGCAACATTCGTCCGGCTTTTCGGGATCGATGGAGCGCGTGAAAGGTTGAAAGGGTTAGAAGAAACAGGACTCCGCCTGGTTGAAGAGTGCTGTACTGACAAGAGTGGTGTCGCGGCTCTTAAAGCGCTTCTCCAGTATGCTATTCACAGGTCGAATTAAGGGAGTCATTGTCTGTATATGGATTTTTTGTCGGTACCGCTCTCGTGGCTCGCAGCACTCTTCGCGCAAGCTTCTCCCGGTACTCAAGCCGCTATACAAGGCGCCATGCAGGGTCCTGCGATGCATGACCAGCGTGGCTGGCAGGTCATTCTGGTCACGGTCATATGCAGTTGCATCGCGCAACTGGCAAAGATTGCTACCAAGCTTCTGCGCACAGGACATCTTGATTTCCGCATGATTGCCAAAACCGGTGGAATGCCGTCCAGTCACAGTTGCTGCACTGTCGGAATGGCTGTCTCGGTAGGACTTATCGAGGGATTCAATTCGGTTTCTTTTGCCATTGCACTCGGACTCGCACTTATCGTCATGTACGACGCTGCAGGTGTAAGACGCACTGTGGGCCTGCAAGCCAAGGTTCTCAATCAGATCATGACCGAGCTGTTTTCCGAGCATCCGAAGCTCTCTTCCGAGCGCATTAAGGAATTTCTAGGACACACACCTGTTGAGGTATTGGTTGGTGCAGCCCTTGGTGCGGTCATTGCCGTAGTATTCAATAGCTGGGCCCTGAGCGCGTTTCCACGAGTCTGACGCAATCTCGCTTGTGTCTAAAACGCCGCGCTTTATTAAAAACATGTGATACATGACTACTGCTCTATTCCGGTAAAGTTGCTCTATAATCAAGGTCTTGGAAAGGGTTGCCAGGAAAACTCTTAGAAATCCTCAAACGAGGAAACCGCTAAGAGGAGGGAGCTGGAGGTTATTTCCTCTAGTTTGTCATGCGCTCATTTTGAGCGATGGTCCTGGAAGAGATTTCAAGAAGTCCGTTGAACGCGTTACCTAATATGCGCGGTAATCGACGGAGTGCGTTGGGAGGTAGCAAAAGCTACGGGTTACAGGCAGCGAAGCTGTCGTAAAACAAAAAGCGAAGCTGCCGTTTAAAAGTAAAAGCAAGCTAGAACTTGCGATACCAGTCGGGTTCCGATTTTCTCAGAAAAGGAGGAAAGGCAGAACAATCAGTCGAAGCATAGTGCTCTCGTTATTGCTGCTGCCGAAAAGTCAATGAACACAACGGTGCAAACAAACACTTCTGTGAAGACAACGTCCCCTCGCCGTTCCCGTTTCCCCGGCAAGGAATCAGGGTCGGTTTCATTCAACTTGACCGCTCTTGGCCGTCAACTGTTGAAGGAACAAGCGGCGTCTGCAGGCGTGTCAAACGGCGATTACGTCGAAATGCTCATTCGTGAGCGCGCTGGCATGAACCCTCTTAGACTGCCTGCTTCCGCTAAGCAGACTGGTCCTAAGGGCGGCGCCAAATCATTCTTCTTCGGAAAGAATAGAGGTACAACAACCGCAGTATGTGTCACTCCTATGGCACACAGACTGCTCGATGAACAAGTAGCTGCTTCTCGCATGAGCCGCGGCGACTATATCGAGTATCTGCTGCGCGAAAAGGCAGGCTTGCTCGATGAGAGCATCAAGGCCGCTGTAGCCGCTGCTCAAGCACAAGCAGCTCAAGCTCCGGCAGCTCCCCAAGCTCAACCGCAAACCTCCTTTGCCCCCCCGGTACAAGAGCCGGTCGCTGTAGAACCAACTCCATACGTTCAACCGTTCCAAACACCGGTTACGAACGACTGGGGATTCAACAGCTAATCTTGTAAATCCAACAGTACGTTCCTCCTTTCGTTTCTTGGAAGGTCCCTGCTTTGACGCAGGGACCTTTCCTTTTTTTCGATTCGGATGGAGAATTTGGAGCCGGCTGGGCTGTTCAGGGCTTAGAAAGAGGCATCTTTCAAGTGTTTTTGCTCGGAGCCGGACCGGCAATTTGAATCAATTCGAATCGGAAAGTTATTGCCGGCGCCCTTCTTTGATCGCACCGCCGATGGTTGCGCCTCAAATTTCTCTTCTGTCGATGTGACAACGTTCATTATCTGCCGTTTTCGAAGCGCAGGTCTGTCCGCTACTTTGATTTCGTCCGACCATTTGAACTCGTTCAGCTTAGAGAGATCCAAGTATTGATTGTGCTGTCCGACAAAGTCTTTCATCATGGAGAATCGCTGCGCAGAAGGTATTTCCGCCGCTGCTCTCTTTTCGTCTGCCGCGACGAGCGAGAGATCTTCTGCCAGTGCCACCATATTTAGTGAGGCAATTAATCCTGAAGCAAGCACGAGCAGATTGGAAAGCAGGCGGCCTTGCTTATGCAAATTGAAAAATGGTTGAATCGGTGAAACTCTTTTCTCTGCAGAATGAGCCCACCTCGAGCGGCGGTAGCTTGTTTGAATCGTTCCTGCAGCCGAATACTCTGCTTTGAGCTTTCTTACCCACCAAAGGACGAGTGGATAGTCATGCTCCTGGCCGAGACCGCGTCTTGTTTCAAACGGCTGCCCGGTGCTACCGCCGCTTTTGCCGAACTCTAAATATGATTCTTTATGCCCTGCATTCATGGTGCGACTCCTGTCCGCTATTGGCTTTCGGCTCTTTAGCGGTAAACACAGACTATCGCAAATAAACATGTGCTTATATAGGCCCAGACCTGAGTCCAAAGCGCGCTGGTCCCTGAAATAAAGCCAGGGTAATTACTGGGTTTTGGTTGGCGTGGGCGCAGTACCGGCAATCGGTGCCGGCATTTGAGATTTCACTTTGTGAGAGGCGTAGGAAAGTATCGCTTCCACCTGACTCAGATAGCTGGCAATGTACTGGGCACGGAAACCGCGCTGGATAAATGCCTCTAACCTGAGCCAGTTCTTAATCGTAGAGTGCAGGCTGGTGACGTCCTTGAGCACCGACTCGATCTCGTCCGATGAAGCGGAGGCGTTGAGCTGATGCAGTGAACGCTGGATGCCGTCGATTTGCGAGAGCACGTCATTAGTGCTGGCCTGGTCGGAGAGAATATGCGTGCGAGGGTCCTGCAGGTATCGATTGACCATGGCGGCGAAATCATCGACCAAAAGGCGGCTTGCTTTGAGCGGCTCGGCCTGGGGAGTAAGAAGCGGCTGCTTTCTGTACGGGCCGACTTTTAGGACATTGAGCTTTTTATCATCCAGGTGGGCCACTGCAAACATTGTGGTTCCCAGAGTGCCGGTTTCTCTTGCCGAGTCCAATTGCTCGATCAGTCCGGCCGTGTCCAATTGACGGATTGAAAGGCCTGGATAGACAAGGGCTTTGTCAGCGGTCGATTCGCGAACGTATGATGCGGCGGTCGTCAAATCTTTGGGATCCTTGACGTAAGTCATTGGATTGAGCGTGTCGACCCAGCCGTTGGCTACCCATGTTTCCCATTCTTGCTGAATGGCGGCGACTCTCAATCGGCGCGGCATGCCGTAAACGGCTGCGGAAATTTTCATGTCCGGCTTGAATTTTCTCAGTGTGGTTGAAACATCTTTGACGAAATTGTTGATGTTTTGTACTTTCCAGGCGATCCAGATCTGGCGGGTGTTGTCGTCGAGGTGGTCGAGAGAGAGTCCGGTCTCTTGCTCGAAGCGCTGGCGTCCTTGCCAGTCGTAGCCCATTTCCGTACCCTTATTGTTGAAGGGATAGCGAATGTAATCGAGCTGAATACCGTCTACCTTGTAGTTGGTCACGATTTCCATAATCAGGTCTTTCGGAAACTGGCGCGCTTCCGGTATTGCCGGGTCCAGCCAGAATTCAGTCTGTCTGGGCGGCACCAATTGCCCATCTCTGTAAGCTAGAGCTTGATTGAAATCACGGTGGGAAAGTACCGGACCCGGATAATCGCCGTCTTTACCGATAATCGGATTGTGGCGAGTATTGCCGACGGCAAATATCCAGACCCATGAATGCAATTCCATGCCGCGTTTATGGGCTTCTTTCACAGCTACCGCCAGCGGGTCCCAGCCGACCATGGCCGGATTTTGCGCGACAAGTTTGCTCGGATACATGGCAAAGCCGGCATTATTGGTCTCGAAATAAACAACGTTTATTCCGCAACTTTTCAATTTGTCGAATAGTTGCGCCAGAGCAGTTGGTGAGCGCATTGAGACGATAGTGCCGCGATCAAGCCATACTGAGCGAGCCTCTACCGGGCGCACAGGCATTGCCTGGGCAAATGACATGGAGAAATCCTGGCGCGCCTGCGAGAGATGCGAGTCCGCTTCAAAGAACTTTCGCTGAGAATAAGCTTCTTTGAAGGCATTTACGTGAGAAACGCCTGAATCGTAGAACTGCTGGATAAGCTTGAAGGGGACCGCCAATTCAGCTTGTTTTGCTGTCTTGATCGTTTCTTCTGTGCGCTTGGTGAGATACTCCAGTTCTTGACTGATACTTTGATAATCGGCGTAACTAATTTGCACTGCGGCAGTTTGAGTTATACCTGGAACGAGTTCTTCCAGCGCCAGAGATATCAAATTGGAGTTGGCCGTGATTTCACCTTGCAAACCGGGCGCCCAGGTGATGAATAAACAGCCGCCTTTGCGAACTATTGCCGGAGCTGCTTCTCGGCCTGTGCTGTCCATCCATTTTGCCAGTTGTTGAGCGCCTTCTGTGAGAGTGACGTCGGAGCGGACTGTTCCGATTGCAAATTCTTCTGATACCGCAAATGGTGTGCGCGGCCATTCTACTTTCTGTTTGTCGCTCAAATTATTTTGCTTAGAGACGGTGACGCCGGCTAGACCGTCAATGGCTATACCGTTGGGTTGTGGCATTCCGTTGGCGTCTGTAATCACGAGCTTGCCGCCGCCTCGTACGAATTCCGTGATGGCGTTCACGCCCTCCGGCGCCAGATCTACGGAGAGCGGCATGATAATTAGCTTGTAGGTGCTCAGTTTGGAACCACCGGCGGCGAGGTCGGCATCGCTCAATTCGTCAAAGCGAACATTGGCATTTTCCAGCGCGTGTCGAAACTGTATGTAGTCGTCGTCGAAGGTGCCCAGGTGCAAATCCTGGTAAGACTGAGCGTTGCGCATGCTTTTGACCACGCCGATCGGCGAGGCTGCCAGAGCAGGAGGGACCTGCAAGAGCAGAAACACACCGAAGATGAAAAGGCATCTTAAAAGCGGATGCGCAATCAATTTCAGAGTATGTTTTGCCACTTCTTTTGCCGTCACTTCGGAACCTCCATCAACTACCTGCGTTGCTCCTTAGAGCATTCTCTCGCTTGCTGTCTTGCTGTCTTGTTAAATTGCTGCCTTAGCAAAATCGCTCTCGCATTTAGACAGACTATTTATTGCGCATTTCTTTCATTACCCTATCGATTTGTCTTTTCGTATCACGTTTGGTAATTGATTCTCTCTTATCGTAGAGCTGTTTACCTCTAACTACTGCAAGATCGACTTTGGCCCAGTTGCCCTTGAAAAACAACTTCAACGGAATAAGCGTCAGTCCTTTTTCTTGAGTTTTCTGCTTGAGTTTGAGTATCTGAATGCGATGCAACAGCAATCGTCGTTTGCGCAGTGGTTCGTGATTGAAACGGTTGCCATGATCGTATGGAGCGATATGGCAGTGATGCAGCCAAACTTGGCCATCTTCTATTCGGGCAAAAGCATCCGTGAGGTTGGCTTTGCCATTGCGCATCGATTTGACTTCCGTGCCCTGCAATTCTATGCCTGCCTCAAAAACTTCGATGATTTCGTATTCATGCCGCGCGCGACGATTGTCGGCAATTATCTTTACCGACTTTCCTTCGCGTTCTGCTTGCGCTGCGGCATTCTTTTTCATAGGTATCGAAAGGATATACGCGTGAGTCCGGTGTTTAATGCGTCAAACATTCAGTATAAAACGTTGACAGGCTGCGGATCCGCTCATTTCCGAAAGCTGTGCATTAAACGTGACAGAGTCGATGGTCGTTTGCAAAAGTCAGACTCCAGTACCAACTGGAGCAAGCTCGATGATCGCTTTTCAACCGGGCTGCGGGACTCATGTCTGGAAGTTTGACCGTTAACGGTCAAACTTCTAAGTAACATCTGTTTTTGTGAGCCGGTGGCGAATGCTTGACATTTGGATGTTATGATTTTAAGGATACTATGGACACGTTTCGTCCATACCCAGGGTTCGCAACCGAGCGGCAAAACACGCAAATACAATGATCAAGATCGGACCACTATTTGCCATCGACACAGCGCAAACACGTGCACTTTTGCGGCATCAGAACGAACCCATGCCGTTCGAGAGTTTTTGCGCTGAAGATGCTCTTGCCCTGAGGGGTTTCACCTTCTTTCAGCATTGGATGCCGTGCAATCTGCATTTTGCTCCGATGGCGTATATCGCTAAGGAAGACGGCATCGTACTGGCGCTCATATCAATTAGTTCCGTCGGTAAATCCAGGTCCTGCTGGCGAATTGAACATCTGGTAGTGCATCCGAATCATCGAGGTCGCGGTATCGCGCAGGAACTCTTGCGCTATGCCTTTGCCACATTTGCCAGCCAGGGAGCGGCACACTTTGTTGCGGAAGTTTCCGATCAAAATTCGGCGGCTCTCTCTTTACTTGGTAATACAGGCTTCAGGCGTTGCTATCGCGTTACTCACTATCAGGTTCCGGTCGATTTCGAGATTCCCGGCTCTTCTCAGAGTGCTGAAGATGACGGTGCTTCGGCCTTTCGACTGGCGATTCCGCAGGATCGCCAGGGACTCTATCAACTCTTTCAAGAGTGTTTGCCGCCGGATTTGCGACTGACGTATGAGTATGTTCCGGACGATTTTCTGGTCAGCGAGGTGCCGACCGAGAGTTTTGAAAAGCTAACGCGCAAGCTTATCAACCGGAAGATCTGGTATTGGGTATCTCAAGACCCTGACCGCAAGAGCCTGACTTCTGCGGTGCGCGTGCTCGCCCACCGGGAGGGCGATTTCCATCTTGAGTTTGCGGTTCATCCCGGCTGGGCTCACACCGCTGATGACACAATCAACTTTACTTTGGGAATCATGCGCCGTCTCAACATGCGTGGAGTAATCTCTATAAAGGTCTTCGATTACCAACCTCATGTGGTGAAGGCCGTTGAGAAGCTTGGTCTGGAGCGCACTGGGACCTTCTCCTTGATGGCCCGCGACCACTGGGTGAGGGCTAAGCAGAAGCGTTCGGTGCGCAAAGAGACCCCGATTACTTTGCCGAGCCCGGGTATCAATTTGCCTCTGCCGGCGGAAAGACGCCTTTTGCCAGCCGACTTGCGTGTCTTTTCCACAGACCCGCGTCTGTTCAAGGACAAAAACGACAGCTTATAATCCGCTCATCAAGCAGCTTTCAAAGGGTCTACTTACGTCCGGTTTTGCAAAGAATTCTTCCCAGGCTCTTAAACTAAAGTAAAGGCCGAGGGCGAAGCAGTATCAGATCTGATACTCTGGCTGAATCGCTGTCTGTCTCGGCAGTTCGACCTCTTTTGCGCTGCTTTTGGCAGGACCGAAGAGTCGGAAGCCCAACAGGCTCGCGTTGACATCGCACAGGCGTTGGCTTTATTATTGCCAACCGCCTAAGCGACCTGCCCTAGCATTATTGGGGCAGACACTGTAATCAAGTTCTATTTCAGGAGATTTGTGGTGCCTACCATCAATCAGCTCATCCGGAGAGAGCGGAAGAAAGTCACTTATAAGACGAAATCACCCGCGTTGAAATCATGCCCGCAACGTCGCGGCGTCTGCACGCAGGTGAAGACGACTACTCCCAAGAAGCCGAATTCGGCTCTTCGGAAGATCGCTCGTGTCCGCCTCACCAACAGTATGGAAATCACTGCATACATTCCAGGTATCGGTCATAACCTGCAAGAACACTCAGTCGTCTTGGTAAGAGGCGGACGGGTCAAGGATCTTCCGGGTGTCCGTTATCACATCGTCAGAGGCGCGCTTGACACTGCCGGCGTCAAAGACCGCATGCAAGGCCGCTCCAAGTATGGCGCTAAGCGTCCGAAAGCCGGCGCTCCAGCAGCTAAGAAGAAATAGTTTTTTCAGTCATTTGAGACCACAAGAATAGGACCGGAAAGTATGTCACGCAGATCAGCAGCACAAAAAAGAGTTCCTCCTGCCGATTCGGAATTCAACAGCCAGCTCGTAATGCGATTCGTTCATCGCATGATGCAGCGCGGTAAGAAGAGCACAGCTCAAAAGCTTTTCTACTCGTCTTTGGAAATCATCAAAGAGCGCACCAAGCAAGAGCCGCTCGATATTTTCAACAAAGCCGTCAAGAACGTGACGCCTCTTGTTGAAGTCAAGGCTCGCAGAGTCGGTGGTTCGACCTATCAGGTGCCGATTGAAGTCAAACAAGCACGCGGTGTTGCCCTTGCCACGCAATGGATCATCACCAATTCCAGAAAGCGTGGCGGCAGAAGCTTTGCAGAGCGCCTGTCGGCAGAACTGATTGACGCCTCCAACGGAGCCGGCAACTCGGTGAAGAAGAAAGACGAAACGCACAAGATGGCTGAAGCCAACAAGGCGTTTGCGCACTACCGCTACTAATCGGTAAGTCTCCTTATATAGGTAGGCCAAAAGCCCTTATTCATAAGACGGTCTTAACCGGCTGTGTCCAAAATCAAATATGGATGCTTGCGGTAGTCCTCGAGAGCGTTGTTGCGTTCTTGAGGTTCTCGACCTATTTGAGACCATCGCCGCCGAGGCGTTAGGCAGGAAGGTCGAGTTCAAGTTAGAGTGCAGGGTAGAAGATTCATTCACTGCCATCCGTCGACAGAGGGTGAGTCTTAAGGTTCCGGAGCAAAGCCTAAACAGCGGATGCTTAAGGAGTCTTTGTTAGAGACCGGCTTTTAATGCGGGTTTTGGCGGGAATTGACCAATCTTTGTGAAGCTAATTGTAAAGATAGGCAAGGAATTCCAACAATCTTTGTTGAAGGTTTTTCGGGAAACATAAGAAGTCATGATAAGGTGCAGTAGGTTTTCAGGGGAATATGACTCGGTCCAGCCGAGCCGTTTCCTCTGTAACGCCAAAACAGACTTGGCAAAATCCAGGCAAGACTTAAATAAACGGCGGAAGGAAACATGGAAGTCGCAACTCGTTCGGATGAAAGGAAACCCACAACAGTGATGACCAGGACAATCCCATTACGTGATATCCGTAATATGGGTATCGCTGCTCACATCGATGCTGGTAAGACAACGACCACGGAGAGAATTCTCTTTTATTCCGGTCTTATCCACCGGGTTGGAGAAGTCCACGAAGGCACGACCGTTACCGACTGGATGGAGCAAGAAAAAGAACGCGGTATCACAATTACCGCCGCCGCAATCAGTTCAAAATGGAAAGGCAAGCATATCAACTTGATTGATACGCCCGGACACGTCGACTTCACGGTTGAAGTCGAGCGCTCCATGCGCGTTTTGGACGGTGTTGTCATTGTACTTTGCGCAGTTGCCGGCGTTCAGCCGCAAACTGGCACGGTTTGGAAACAAGCCAACCGCTACGAAGTACCCCGTATGGTCTTTGTCAACAAGATGGACCGCAACGGTGCTGATTATTTCCGCGTGGTCAAGCAAATTCAGGAACAACTGCCTGGTCTGCACTCCACCTGGACCAATGGCCACCCGCTGCAAATTCCGATTGGCGCCGAAGTAGATTTCAAAGGCATCATCGACCTCATCGACCGTAAGGCTTACATGTATGCCGAAGACGATCCGATGGGCAAATTGGCTCGTGAAGAAGCCATCCCCGCCGACATGGCTGCAGAAGCCGAAGAATGGCGCACGAAACTTGTCGAAGCGATTGTCGAAACTGACGACAAGTTGATGGAGAAATACCTGGAAGGCGAACAGCCGACAGCCGACGAGTTGAAAGTAGCTCTCAGACAAGCTGTAATCGACAACAGAATCGTTCCGATCCTGGTCGGTTCCGCTTTCAAGAACAAAGGTGTTCAGCCGCTTCTCGACGCCATCGTCGATTATCTGCCCTCTCCTGAAGAAACTCCTCCCATCAAGGGTTGGACTCCTGACGGCGAAGAAGCAGAGCGTACCTGCAACGACGAACCGTTTGCCGGTCTTGCATTCAAAGTAATGACCGACCCGTTTGTCGGCAAACTGACATTCGTTCGCGTCTACAGCGGCACTCTGGCTGCCGGTTCGTATGTTCAAAACACGACGAAAGGCAAGAAAGAGCGCATCTCTCGCCTTATCCAATTGCAAGCCGATCAGCGCACCGATGTTCAATCGGCTAGCGCCGGCGACATTGTCGCGGTTGTCGGTCTGAAAGACACGACAACAGGCGATACGCTTGCAGTAGACACGCACCCGATCATTTTGGAATCGATGAAATTCCCCGAGCCGGTTATCTCGGTCGCCATCGAGCCCAAGACCAAGCAAGACTCCGACAAGCTGGGCAATTCACTGGCTCGCCTTGCCGAAGAAGATCCGACCTTCAAGGTCAAAGTCGACCACGAAACAGGTCAAACAATCATCGCCGGTATGGGCGAATTGCACCTGGAAATCATCGTCGACAGATTGCTGCGCGAATTCAAAGTGGAAGCCAACGTGGGTAAACCGCAAGTTGCTTACCGCGAAACTCTGCGCAATCACGTCAAGCAAGAAGGCAAATTCGTCCGTCAATCCGGCGGTCGTGGTCAATACGGTCACGTCGTCATCGAACTCGATCCCGGTGAACCAGGTTCAGGATTCGAATTCGTCAACAAGATCGTCGGCGGTGTCATTCCCAAGGAATACATTCCTGCTGTGGAAAACGGCATCAAGGAAGCTCTTGCCGGCGGCGTACTGGCCGGATATCCAGTTATCGACCTCAAAGCTACCCTCGTCTTCGGTTCGTATCACGAAGTTGACTCTTCTGAAATGGCCTTCAAGATCGCAGGTTCTATGGCATTCAAAGAAGGCTTCATGAAGGGCAAACCAGTTCTTCTCGAGCCGGTTATGAAGGTCGAAGTGGAAGTACCGGAAGAATACATGGGCGATGTCATTGGCGACATCTCCGGCCGGCGTGGTCGTGTCGAAGGTATGGATACCCTCGACAAACTCTCGAAGGTCAAAGCCGTTGTACCGCTGTCTGAAATGTTCGGTTATGCAACCGACATCCGCAACAAGACTCGCGGTCAAGGTACATTCACAATGGAATTTGCGCACTACGACGAAGTTCCGCATTCAATTTCGGATGCTATCGTCACCTCAAAATCCAAGTAAGTGATTTAGAAGTTAGACCGTTATCGGTTGAACTTCCAAGCAATTAGAAAGACAGCCGTGAAAACGGCTGTCTTCTGCTTTTAAGACGGATAGATCTTGATTTCTTGATGCCGGCTTACGCAGGCAGCGCTTTTCAATGGTATAAAATTCCATCCAGGACCGGGCACTGCAGGTTCATCTTGGCATCGCCGGGCGGTCATTTTAGTTTCTCAGGAGTTTTCGATGAAGTATCTGCACGGTGGTTACATCTTGTTCTGTGACCAGGCCGAACATGCAGAAAATGGACGGGTTAACGCCCAGGGACTTTTTGACGTTTTTGTCGGAGAGTTGCCGCTAAAGATGGATTGCCAGATGGTAATCGGTTTTGGCACTCCATTCGAACGGAGACAATACAAAGGTCTTGTCGTTATCGAGAATCCCGAAGGTCACGAGATCTTTCGCAAAGAGTTCCAGGCGAACGACCCTAACGACATCTATAAAGGGCACTATATCGTCACTCCTGAAGTGACTATAGACAAAGAAGGCATGTGGACGGCAAAGTGCGTCCTGCGCAATTACAAGGACGAGACCATGTGGGATGTCTCCAGGCAGTTCTGGTCTATGGTTGAAGGTTCAGCTCCACCAGACCCATAACTTCAGGGTTGAAAAATCTCAGACGATAGGAAGAGTTTCAAAACGTTTGCCTAGAATTTCTTTGCTGTCTGCATTTAGCCAGCTTTCCAAGACAGTGGCGTATACGGTGCGAAAGTCTACCGTGTGTTTTAGGTCTCCGGCATCCAGACTGGTTAGGCTGGGGGCTTCTCCATAAAGACCGCCTCTGATTGATGAGCCGATCAAGAAAAGAGGCTCGGCTGTGCCGTGATCGGTTCCTTTCCCGCTATTTTCCTGCACTCTGCGACCGAATTCGGAAAAGACAAGTGTCATTACTCTGTCTTCCAGTCCATGGTCTTTCAAATCGCTCTGAAAAGCCAGAAGCGCGTCCGACAACTGTTTTAGAAGACCAGCTTGCGCCCTTTGCTGATTGGCATGAGTGTCGAAACCGTCTAAGCTCACGGTGAAAACCGGGGCGCCGACACCACCAGAGATCATCTGGGAAATGAATTTTAGACCGTCCGCTAACTTTCCATTTGGATATTTCACGCTGCTCTTGTAGCTCTTAACGATATCGAGCAAATGGTCCGACGCCTGATTCGCTTCCAAACCTGCTTTTCTCAGCATCTCTGCATGTGGTCTCTTGCTGTCAAAGGCACTGTAGATATCATTGAATGCTTCGATTCGATGGCCTCTATCCTTTTTGAAATGAGGATCGCTGCGAAATCTGAACTCATATATATTGTTGACTGACGGCACAACAACTCTGCGCGCATAGAGAGTTTTTGGCAGCATTGCGTCCACGTTTACAGCCGGCAATGCGACCTGGTCCTTGCCGGCATATGCCAGGTCTAGGTATCGTCCCAGCCAGCCCGTATCGCCGATTTTTTCAGGCTCTGCAGTTTGCCATATTTCAATGGAGCGAAAGTGAGAGCGATTGGGACTGCCGTAGCCGGCACCTTGTACGATGGCCAGCTTGCCGTCTTTGAAAAGTTGGTGCATGCCGGTCATGGATGGATGAAATCCAATCTCGTCGTTCAATTTCAGCACTTCGTTTTGGGCAATTGCTATTTGCGGTCGAGCGTCGTAATACGCACCATTGGCAAACGGAATAACCGTATTCAGTCCGTCATTGCCGCCGCTCAATTGAATCAAAACCAGCTGCTTGTGACCATTCTGCGCCGCTGCATGGGCTTGCAATTCGAAAATCTGATCGGCAGTGAGCATCAAGCCGAGCATGCCCAGTCCACCTTGAATAAAACTACGTCTTGATAGAGTCATGGATTTACCTCAAGTCAGTTGATAGGTGGGAAGGGTCATTATCAAATGAACTAATCCTCTGAGCTTGGCATCAAGTGTTCGATCGTCTTCAATCATACTCACCTTTTTGCCGTCCAGATCGCTTGAAACATATTCAACTAATCGTTGTCTTGCTGATTTCGGAATATCACCGTCGACCAGAAGATCGACAAAATAATCGACCAGTTGTAGAGCATTGGTCAGCTTGAATTTATGAATCAATTGGGTGGGAGTCGTCCCTCTCATCAATTCATCGAATCTCGCCGTGGTAATGCGTGCGGCAAAATTAAAACGCTCCATCATAGTGTCGCTGGAAATCCATGCTTCTCCTCCATCCCATCCTTTAACGGATGGCGGGTGAAATAGATCCTGTCCCATTGCCCCCATTTGCTGTGGCAGATCGTTGTCGAGATTCTCAATTTGCAGTGTTTTTATCGATCCGACCACGAGTTCCGCCGGGCTTTTGATCTTTGCATGATAGGCTCTTTCGCTTTGAAATGTTCGGTCTTCAAAAATCACTCTCAGCATCGACGCCAGCGAAAATTCGTGCTCGCGAAACCTGGCTGCGACTCGCTCCACAAAAGATCTGTCCGGATTGTCATAAGCGAAGAAAGTAATCAGTTTTCGTGCCAGGAGTCTGCTTGTCTCTGGTTTTTTGACAAGAATGGAAATTACTTCATCGCCGTCTAGATTCCCCGTTACACCGAGCACTGTCTTCTGCGCGAAATCGTGTTGCCCTCGATTAAAGAAGTAGCCGTCCGGTTTGGTCTGCCAACCAGTAAAAGCTCTTGCCGCTTCTTTTATGTCCAGTTCGGAATAATTGCCAATCCCTACGGTGAACAGTTCCATTACTTCACGAGCGAAATTCTCGTTTGGTTTTCCCTTGCGATTCTGCTGATTATCCAGCCAGATGATCATGGCCGGATCTTTGGCAATTCCCAGAAGAAGGTCGTGAAAGTTGCCTAGCGCGTGTTTGCGCATGAGCATGTTTTGAACATACATAGCATGCGTATTGCGCACTTTTCGATCGGAAGTGGCAAAGTGACCGTGGAGGAAAAGAGTCATCTTTTCCTCTAATGGTCTGCGTGTGTAGAGCATGCGATAGAGCCACCACCTGCGCAGGTCGTTAGGGTTAGTAAAATCGAATGCTTGTTCTTTGATTGCTCTTTCCAAAATTGAATTATCAACTGGTTTTGGATTAAGCAGTTCATTCAAGGTGCCGTCGTATCCGAGCGACATATAGTATTTGAATTCTTGCGGTGTATAGCCGAAACCTGCTCTTCGCAATAATTGAGCAAGCCAGATGGACTCTCTCTTTGATTGCGAGTGCTCATGTGTTTTTACTTTTGTTTTTGGCTGCGTCTTTGCCCTTGACACTGTCCGACCCCAGTTCATTGACTCTATTTCTATTCAAATTGTGCGGCTTTTCAATTTTTGTTTTGCTCCATTAGTTCGGGTGGCAATTCGCCGCTTTTCAATTTCTCCAGTTCTTCCAATTGAGCCGGGCTGAGTTTTCCCTGAATTTCTTCCCAGATCGAGAGCCTCTTACTTCTTAGTTTTTGCAGCATATTGCGAGCCCTCAGCAACAAATCGAAGTCTTCGGATTTTGTCATCATATCCATTTGAGGTTCTTCCTTGCTCAACATCTTCTCGACAAGAGCATTAGGCATCCTCTTTCTCATTTCGGAAAATTCCTGATTGATGACGGAGAGCTCAGCACGGCCCTTTTCGTATGTCCTAACTACATCTTCGCGCTGCTTTCCTCTAAGTGACCCGATCAGTCTCACTTGTTCAAGTTCCGGCGTGCCGGCTTGGATGAATGCGCGTATTTTATCTGCTGGCTTTGTTTCTATGCGGTACTTGGGCAAAGAGTTCGTGTTTAAGGCGGACGATGAAAAAATAGTCTTCTCATCGTAGTTTGGCGTGGTCTTCTGGGGGCGATTATTGTCTGCTTCTATCGCCTGCGCGTTTACTCTTCTGAGAAAAGCGCAGCAGAAAATGAGTATTACGACTGTAAAAACACCTTTCCTCACGCGCATCATTGTGGTCGATTTCCGGAGGAGACAGCCTCTCCTGAGTCGTTCAAAAGTTCTCTGCAGCGCTTGAGCATGATGCTTGTAGGTTGATCGGAAGGGACCATTTTCAGTATCGTAGAAAACAGCTGTTCTGCTTCTTTAATGTCTCCCTCATCGAAACATTGACAGGCATTTCTGTAAATCGCGATTGCTTCTTCCATGGCTGCAGGCAACGAACCTCGTGTAGTGAGTAGCTCGAAGAGCGATTGTTTCTCGTCCGATCCATTTATGAATGTGCAGTCGATTTGCCTGACTTCCAGTGTATCTTCAACCAGTCTGGCGGCGCCTGCTCCCAGCAAGAAGCTCGTGCCGTATATCTTATTCAGCGATTCAAGCGCAAGTGCTTGTTCGACCGGGTCGCCCATAACACTATACTGAGCGAATTGAGTGTCCCTTGAACCTGCATCGATGGTGCCGCAGAAAGCTTCACCAGTTTCGATTCCGCACGAAGAGCGTAGTGCCAATGATGCAAGATCGTCTGTTTGTGTTTCGCAGTAGTTATTTATCTTGTCTTTGATTGAAAGCGCGCACTGAGCCGCTTGTCTGGCTTGATCGCTGCCAGGCAATGGCAAGGGAGCGCCCCAGAAGGCAATGACACCATATGAGGCTATTCGATCTACGATGCCTCGATGCTCGAAAACTTCATTCACCATGATGCCGAGGCAATCGTTGAAAATTTGGAAAATTCGATCGGGTGGCAGCGGATCTACTTGGTCCATGAAATCGCGAACCCGGCAAACCATCACTGTTACCTGGCAGCGTTTGCCGTCCAAGCCCAGTTCGGCTAATTGAGCGCGGTCAATTTGTCGAGCAATATGTTTTGCAGTCATTGAACGGAATAAGCGTGTGTGCCTGCGGCGGTCGCGGAAGAAGTAGAAGTTCTGATCGGCTAATACGAGCAGCCAGCAGGGAAGGACGACTGCAGCAATCGGAACTACAGTTGGTATCACTTGTCCGAAATTTAGAAAAAGAACAAAAGAAGTTGCAAACCAGACTATGGAAATCCCTGCAATCGCCAGGAAACTACCCAAAGGCCGACCGACCAATATGCCCAGGACTTGCCCG